>CAYUJY010000085.1:0-8078 GCA_964445145.1 uncultured Peptoniphilaceae bacterium
CCTTAGCCTTATTGTAAATTACTATTTTTCCTTCTCGATCCGTAATAAATATCCCGTCAGAGAAATTATCAAATATTTCCGTCAATTGTTTTGCGCCCAACTTATCCTTATATACAGTTTCATATAAAAAGTCTTTTTTTATTAATTCAGCCCAGCCCACTTAAATTCCTCCCTGTTATTCTTATTACCATTTTATAACAGAATAGGAAAAATATAAAGTGCATCATCTTTGACGCACTTTAAAAAGTGTGGAGCATACTAAATAAACAATGGTACTATGGTACCTGCAATGAGTAATGGAATATTGTAACAAATAAATTGTGGAACACATGTATCCCAAATATGGTCATGTTGTCCATCTGCGTTTAACCCCGCTGTAGGGCCAAGTGTCGTATCAGATGCTGGAGACCCTGCATCTCCAAGGGCAGCTGCAATAGTAATCATAAATATTATTGCCGCAGGGCTAAACCCTAATTTCAATGCTAAAGGTACATAAATTGCTGCTACTACAGGTACCGTACCGAAAGATGTACCAATACCCATTGTAATTAGAAGTCCTAAGAATACCATAATAAATGATGCCATCATTTTATTTCCTCCAAGGACACCTGCCACGCTTTCTACCAACGATTCAACGCCACCTGTCGCATTAATAACTGCCGCATAGCCATATGCTACAAGCATAACAAAGGCGATATATCCCATCAATTTAATACCACCATCTAACATCTCTTGAATATCTTTCCAACTAATAGATCTAGTTACAATTAAAAATATAATTGATACAAGGGCACCTAGTGGTAAAGACTCAGTTCTAAGTTGAACTACCAACGCTAAAACACCTGCAATCAATGCAAAAATATGTTTTAACTCCACTTTCACATCTTCATTTTCAACAATTTCATGTTCTGGATCAATTTTGTAAGTTCTAGGTTTGCTAAATATAATCCACCCAAATATTAATCCAATGATCATAGTAGCCCCTGCCATCCAGTTCACACTAGCAATATCTCCAAGTGTAACTTCTAATCCTGCCGCTGCCATAGCATCTCTAATTACTCCATGAAATATTGCTCCAAAACCTATTGGCAATGCTATATAGGGAGCCTTTAATCCAAAACCAAACGTAATAGCTGCCATCCTTCTGTCCATATTCATTTTATTCATTAGGGACAACAACGGCGGAACTAATATTGGAATAAATGCAATATGTACTGGTATAACATTCTGTGATGCAATTGATGCTACTAAAAAAATTGCAATCAATACAAACTTATTATCTCCCGCCATCGACCCAACCTTTTTTGCCATTACATCTGCAGCTCCTGTTTTTGTAAAGCATGCTGCCAATGTTCCCAAAAGTATGTAACTGAGAGCTGTATTTGAATTCCCTCCCATTCCACCTATGAGTATACCCATAGTTTCTCCAATTGGAATACCTGCTGTTAGACCCGCAACGATAGCTGAAACCATAAGTGCAAGAAGCACTGGAAATTTTAAAAGACAAAGAGCTGACATAAGAATTACTGATATAATTACTGGATTTGTAAACATAATTCCTCCTATTTTTTTATAGAAACTTAAACACTTTATATAAGTCCCTATAGTTTTCCCAGAATCACTGAGATACAATGCGTTTTTAACGCTGCAATTACCAACAATTTGACCTCCTTTCATGCTATTTTTTTCACTAGCCCTATATAAAGCAAAATCCGTGCCAGTAAAATATACATCTAAATTTAGCCAATTTATTGCCACATAGTTTTATGCGTTGTTTATTTTTTAAACTATCATGTAAAATAACACAAAATATACATGTTTGAAAATTGTACAGCTGTTGTAATTCTGAACATTTGTAAGATTATCTATTTTAACTTATTATAGAAATTATCCTCTCAAAGAGTGTACTGAACTAAATATGTTTAATTAAATGAAAAAATCTAGGATAAGCACAATTTTTGTACTTGCCCTAGATATAAACTCTTATTTATTGATTGTTTTACTAAACTCCTAAATGAATAACGGCCAAATGGTGCCAACTACCATTAGTGGTATATTATAGCAGATAAACTGCGGCACACAAGTATCCCAGATATGGTCATGTTGTCCGTCTGCATTTAATCCCGCTGTTGGTCCAAGTGTCGTATCTGATGCTGGAGAACCTGCATCACCTAGTGCCGCTGCTACTGTAATCATCAATATAGTAGCAGAAGGACTAAAGCCTAATTTTATTGCTAGTGGTACATATATTGCAGCTACTACTGGTACAGTACCAAAGGACGTACCGATACCCATTGTTATTAGTAAGCCTAGGAATACCATTACAAAAGCACCACCAAGTTTATTACCTTCACCTAAAACTGCTATCGCGCTATCAACTAATGCAGGAACTCCACCAGTTTCTGTGATTACAACGGCATATCCTGCAGCTACAAGCATTACAAATGCTATGTAACCCATAAGTTTTACACCACCATCAAGAATTTCTTGAATTTCTCCCCACTTAATAGTTCTTGTAACTATCATGAATACAACAGATGCTAGAGCACCTAATGGTAATGATTCAGTAGCAAGTTGAACTCCAAGTGCGATAAATCCAGCAATTAGTGATAACCAGTGTTTTGTTTCCACTTTTACTTCGCTTTGTTCAACAGCAAGGAAATTTGGATCAATTTTGTACTCTCTATCTTTTGAAAAGATTGTCCAACCAATTATAAGACCGACGATCATTGCAACGCCCGCCATCCAGTTAGCTTGCCAGATTTGTGTCATTGTTACTTCCATTCCAGCTGCTGACATGGAGTCTTTAATTATACCATGGAATATCGCTCCATATGCTATTGGAACAGTGATATAAGTTGCCTTAAGTCCAAAACCAAAGGATACTGCTGCCATTCTTCTATCCATTTTCATTTTGTTCATTAGGTTTAGAAGTGGTGGTATTAATATTGGGATAAACGCAATGTGCACTGGAACAATTGTACCAGACGCTACAGATACTAATAGTATCATAGCTGCCAGTGTAATCTTACTTCCCTTTACCATGCTTCCTATTTTTCTTGCCAATACATCTGCTGCGCCTGTTTTTGTAATTGCTGCTGCTAAAGTTCCCAATAGAACGTAGCTTAGCGCTGTATTAGCATTTCCACCCATGCCACCTATAAAATGACCCATTATCACGTCAATAGGCATCCCTGCTGTAACTCCTGCGATTAAAGCTGATATAAAAAGTGCAAGTAAAACTGGTAGCTTAAGTAATGATAATGTAGTCATTGCCAATACGGAAATGATTACAGGATTTGTTAACATAGACATAATATGTCCTCCTTAATTTGTTATTCGATTTTAAAAAATCTTCTGCTTATGCAGTTTTTAAATAATACTTCATAGTAACCTTCTATCTTTTTGTTATAGATACTGTATCTACCTCACTTTCTGTAGGTTTAATTATGTAATGAATACGTTGTCACGTCCTATAAATAAAAAATTCACTTATACGTTATGCATTTCATTCATATTATAAGACAAATCGGAATATATTTCTATTAAGATTTATAATTTAATAATTCTAAACTTTAATAGGTTCGTATAATGATTTGTCATTTAGTTTAAGTTTTTACAATGCCATGGAATTGCTTCCATGGCACCAATTTATCCAAATAGTAGAAATGCTATTGGGGTAGTAAGTATTAATGTAAAAACAACTCTCCAAAACCATATTACCACAATATCCTTAACAGTTAGTGGTATTTCAGTACCCATAATACATGGTACTGATGCTGAGAAGAAAAGTATTTCAGAAATGCATAAAATTCCCGTTATAAATCTGTTAACTATAGGAGATCCTGCATTAATAATTGCTGGAACATACATATCTGCCAGTGATGTGGCAGCTCCCTTTGCTGCCAACATGGGTTCTGGAATTTGTAGTAAGCTAGTAAGCGGATAGAATACGTAACCGAATATATCAAATACAGGCGTGTAATTTGCTAGTAGCAATGCGATTACACCGATACTCATAATATTAGGTCCGATATTAAGTCCTAGTTGCAATCCAGCTTTAAAGTTCTTCACAGTGTTTACTGGAATTGAATCAGCTTTTTCTATAACTTCCATTGCCTCTTCATATGCACGTCTGAAATAATCACCTTTAAGGTCTGATTCTATATTAGGTTCCATATTTTGATAGTATTCATTGGACATTTTATTTAGTGGGTACATTCTAGCAGTTATTGCCGTTACTGCAAATGTAACTATTAGAGATACCCAGAAAAATTGTAGCCAATAATCCATCAATCCCAGTGTATTCGCAGTGATAATCATAAAGGTAGCAGATACCGTAGAAAAACCAGTTGCTATAGTAGCGGCTTCTCGCGTTGTGTATTTTCCGTCCTTATAGGCACCATTTGTTATTAAAAGTGCTATTGAATAGCTTCCCACGAAGGATGAAACCGCATCTACTGCAGCTCTTCCAGGAACTCTAAATACCACTGTCATGAAAGGTCTTGCAAATACCCCAATAAGCTCCATAAGACCATAGTCTATCAGGAAAGCCAAGAAAATGGACCCTACTGGCACAATAATTATTACTGGAACTACTACCTTCTCAAATACATATGGTCCAACACTTTCTTGTATAATTATTTCTGGACCGAATTTAAAAAGTACCATGTAAGTGAATATAAGTCCAAAAATCCCAAGAATGGACATAATTGTATTGAACATACCTTTTTTCCATGTTCCCGTGACAAATGGCATTATCGTACCCACGGTAATCATGATACCACCCACTACTGGGATTACTCCTGGCACGGCAGTGATAGTTTTAACTATATGGTCCACAGGTATGGTATTTCTGGTGCCAATCGTTATTGGTATGAAAAACATAAATGCTCCAAATAGCGAATATGCGAAGAGCTTTATGGTATCAATTGTTTTCTTATTCATATCATTTCTCCCCAAATTGTACAAAAATATCCCTAAGTCACAGTGCTTAGGGATAAATTGTCAAAATTCTTATTATCTGTACATTCCTTCTGGTCCAAAAGTAACCTTGTCAGCTGGCTCCCACCATAGTGGAACTTTGATAGAGTCAGTTGTCCATTTGCCTTTACCATTAGCAACATCTTTAGCAGTTTGGTAACCTGCTTGAGCATGTCTGATAACTCCGATACCTGAGTCTACAGTCAATGTAGCAGCTAATCTTCTGTCAGCTTCTTCAGTACCGTCAGCTATCATGGTAACGCCAGTGTGAACTGCTTCACCCATGGAGTAGTTACCTTGGATAGCTATAAGGTCGCAACCTGCTGCTGCATTTAGCAGACCATTTAGGTATGGCCAGTCAGAGATGTAATCTCCGCCATCCGGCATGTCTTCTGATTCGAATGTAGGGTTAACTATTGAACCTGAGTCAAGGTTGTCTCTAGAGAACGCAACGGTTCCTTTAATTCTACCTTCTCTGATTGCTTGGTTAATTGCAAGACCGAATTTCTTTCTTTCGCCGAATCCCATGTAGCAAACTCTCGCTGGCATTCCTTCGATTGGAAGATTCTTTCTAGCAAGCTTGATCCATCTTTCAACAAGATTGTCACCCTTACATACTTCTAGTGCTATATCATCTGATTCAACTAAGTCTTGAGGGTCTCTTGATAGACATGTCCATCTGAATGGTCCTCTACCTTCGCAGAATAGTGGTCTGATGTATTCAGCAACGAATCCCTTGATCTTCATAGCTTCTTCTCTAGGGAAACCTGCGTCCATACACTCTTTTCTAATGCTTGTGCCGTATTCGAATACTTCTACTCCTTCAGCCTTAAGTGCGATCATAGCAGCTAGTTGTCTCTTCATAGTTTCTCTAGCCAATTCAAGATATTTTGCTCTATCTTCAATTCTAAGCGCATCAGCTTCTTCAGCTGTGTAGCCTGATGGAATGTAAGAAATAGGGTCGTGGCATGGACACATTTCTGTGTTTATGTCAGGTCTGAAATCACTTGCTAATACCCACTCAAATGCGTCAGCTGCGTTGGCTACAACGCCTATAGACATAGGTTCGTTTCTTCCAGCATAATCCTTAGCCATTTCAACTGCTTCTTCAATTGATGGAGCAATTACGTCTAGATAGTCTTTTTCTATTCTCTTTTGAAGGATTTTTTCGTTAGCATCTACTACGATTGCAACACCGCCGTGCATCTTCATTGCCCAGCTTTGGTTAGCGCCCATTCCGCCTGCTCCAGCTGTCAATAGGATTTTTCCAGTTAAGTCATCGTTGAATCTCTTCATTGCTATTGCAGAAAGAGTTTCGAAAGTACCTTCGATAACGCCTTGAGTTCCTATGTATTCCCATGGAGCTGCAGTGTATTGTGCAAAAATTGTAAGATTCTTGTCTTGTAGGTCATAGAATCTTTCCCAAGTAGCTTGCATAATGTTAGTAGTAGCCATAACTACAACTGGTGCTTCTTTGTGGGTCTTGAAAATAGCAACTGGCATACCTGATTGTACTACTAGAGTTTCATCATCTTCAAGATTCTTTAGTGAGTCTACTATCGCCCAATAGGATTCCCAGTTTCTAGCAGCTTTACCGTTTCCACCGTAAATTACTAGTAGCTCAGGAATTTCAGCATTTTCCATGTTGAATTCAAGCATTCTCAATATTGTTTCTTGTCTCCAGCCCTTACATCTAAGCGTGTCAGTGTCCTTAAGTCCTCCACCTTGCGCTTTTACTTCGTAAAGAATTTCTGGATTTTCTCTGTAGTACAAACCTTTCTCTCCGTTCATATAAATCTCCTCCTTTAATAATATGCAACATTTTATCTATATATCATTATACAGTGGAATCGTTAACCTATCGTTTATATTAATAATATTTTACAACTTTATTAAACTCTTTTTTAATATTTTTAACGATAACTCAGGATTCACTGTTGATAACAACCCCATGGCTGATAATATATATTTTTGGTCAAAATAGTAGTCGGGATTTGTTGGTAGAAGTGTGTTTTCATCCTCTGTTAAGGTTGCATTATGCAAAATTTCATAGCGAACATCACTGTTAATCAAAACTCCCCCTGTACCGATAATATTTTTAATACCCTTTAAATTTTTGCCATTTTGGACCGTTACAAAGCCTCCGTTAACGTAAGACTCCTTCGTATGTCCACTATGGCGTTTGAGAGCAACAGATGCACAATGTTCTGCTAATAAATTATCGAATTTTGCATCTTTGTATTCCGTAGGCAAGTAACTCGTATTGGTACTTCTAAATTCACAAGCATGAAGTGCTTCATCCTCATTAAGTCCCTTTTTTTCGAAAAACTCTTTGCCATCAGCTTCATAGGCGCTTATGGCGGAGTATCTCATGCCTAAGTCTCCTTCCACGGTTCTCTTAACATAGGGCTCAGGTAGGTCGTCATAATAATAGTTGTAGTTTTCATCGATTGGTTCAGACACAGAATGAACGTCCGTAGTGGCTCCACCGATATCTATTATCACCGTAGACCCCATTCCGAGATTTCCATTTATTCCATCTGAAATTAGTTTTGCCGCATATAGAACTGCAGTAGGTGTGGGCATTAAAATTTCGTCAATACGAGACTCAACATCCTCCATGCCCTTTGCAGAAACTATTTTTTTCATAAATACTTCTCGAATTTTAGAACGGACTTCCTCTGGCTCTATCCTATTAACATCTGGCATTAAATTGCTTACAAAGTACACTTCATTCTCAATATCTTTAAATATCTCTCTTAGTTTAAGATAAGTCGCAGTATTTCCAGAAACGATAATTGGAATATTTTTCTTGAGTTTTAAAAGCATCTTGGAATTATCTAAAAGATATTTTGTGTTTCCATTTTCTGCTCCACCAGAGATGAGAATTATGTCAGCATTTGACTTTGATATATCAGCTACATCACCTTCACTTAAAAAGTAACTGTAACTTTTAAGCAAGCGGGCACCTGCGCCGAGGGCTGCCCTCTTAGTCGCTTCCACTGTATATCTTGGTGTGATTCCCACAGAAATCATTTTTAATCCTCCAGCTGCAGAGGAGCAAGCCAATCGCTTAATTATATTTATCTTATTAT
>CAYUJY010000086.1:0-5123 GCA_964445145.1 uncultured Peptoniphilaceae bacterium
TTGAATCCGATTTGTATACTAAAACTACCTACGGTACCAAGGGAAGTTTAGCTGTAACAAAAAATAAATAATTTATTATCATCTCCCTTGGGTATATCTACTAAAAGGAGATGATTTTTTATGAGAAAAACGACAAGTTTGATTTCCGTTTTAATAATATTTGCATTGCTATTGTGTAGCACCACATCCTTTGCATTCAACGACACATGGAATCATTGGGCTATAAGTCATATAGATTGGGCTGCGGACAATGGTATTATCAAGGGCGAGCCAAATGGAAACTTTAGACCAGATGGTGCAATTTCAAAAGTTGAGTTGTATGCAGTCGTAAATAGGATGACTGGTAGCACAAAAAGTAGTTTAGTAACCTATTCTGATGTTAAGCCTACGGATTGGTTTTACGAAGATGTCTCCAAGGCCATAGGAACTGCCTATATACCTGGAAATTTAGGGGAATTAAAACCCAACGAAGCAATAAAAAGAGGTGAGGTAGCTAGAATAATTGGTACAATTTATGGATTGACACCAAATAACCTAGCAGCCAATAGATATTCCGATAGTTCGAGCTTTGCAATAAATGAAGCTGGAATGATAGGGGCATTGAGCCTAGCAAATGTTTTAAATGGATATGACGGTAATGTCTTTAAAGCCAACGACACTATTACAAGGGCAGAGGTTACAAAAATTGTAAAAACTGCAATAGATAGATTAGGATTTCCAAAGGGAGTTCCATCAGCTCCTATGGTAAATGGAAAAATATTATAATGGAAGATATTACAGCTACGAGGAATATGCTAGAGCATTTAACTATAATTACACACCGTTTCCAACAAACGTTGAGATGAATGACTTAGTTATTAATGTATATGATAGATTTGGTCAATTAATGCCTTATGCTAGGATTGAAGCAAATAATGAAGAAAAATCCACTAGTTCATATTCAAATCAAGTTATAAAGCTACCTAGTGGAATGTATAAATTTACAATCTCCCAATCAGGATATGAAACTTATTACGGGGAAGTGAATTTATCTGGATTTGGTCAAACAATAAATATTACCTTGTTACCAGAAGGTTCAAACTACGGTGAAAATGTACAAGGGCAACATGGATACTACGGCGCAGAACCTACAGGAAATAGAATAAAAGTCCTATACACGGATATTGATGGCAAAGAGATAGTTTCTCCTAGCTATCAATTGGGTGAAGTCGGAGAAGTGCTCTATGTAATGTCTATAGATATAGATGGATACGTATTAGTGAGCAATAACACACTAACGCCTAGGATTTCAGGAGACAAGGAATTAGACACAGTTACTTTTAGATATCAAAAATCATTTAAATAGCAGTATGATAAAAAATGTATCACTTTTTCTTAAAATTTCATTTTCTGAAAAAGTGATGCATTATTCATATAAATTTTATAAAAATTTCATAAATAGTTAATAAAAATTAGAACATTTAGAAATATTTTTTATAAATACTTAAATGTCTAAAAATACCTAAAGTTGTGATAATTGCACACTTATTTTATATTGTGTATACTAAAACCATCAAAAATTTAGGAGGGTTTTATGTCAGAAATTAAAAATGACAAGAAAGAAGTAAAAGGTTTTCTTAAAACTATTGAACGTGTAGGAAATGCCTTACCACATCCGGCAATGATATTTTTTATTTTATCAATTGTGGTAGTATTAATTTCAGCATTAGTTGCTAGTTCCGGCTATACTGTAGATTTTTACGATGCTAGAGCACAGCAGCAAACGCAGTTAGGCGCAGTTTCATTGATGAATGCTGATGGTATTAGGTACATTTTCAATAGTGCAGTTAAGAACTTTACAGGATTTGCACCACTGGGAACAGTATTGGTCGCTATGTTGGGAGTTGGTGTTGCTGAGCATACAGGATTATTTAATTCAGCTTTAAAGAAAATGCTTACTGGAGCTAACCCAAGGGTTTTAACAGCTATGGTAATATTTGCAGGCGTTATGTCTAATATCGCATCTGATGCAGGTTATGTAGTAGTTATACCTTTAGGCGCATTGATGTTCGCGGGAGCAGGAAAACATCCTATAGCAGGTTTAGCAGCAGCATTTGCTGGTGTATCGGGAGGCTTCAGTGCCAATCTATTAATAGGTACAACTGACCCACTTTTAACAGGCTTAACAAACCAAGCATTGACTGCAGCAAATATCGATATGCAATTAGCTGCAACAAGTAACTGGTGGTTCCTAGCAGGTTCTACTTTCCTAGTTGTAATTGTAGGTACAATCATTACAGAGTTAGTTGTAGAAAAGAACTTAGGTCCTTATACAGGCGAATATGTCCATTCAGAAGAAAAGCTGACAGACGTGGAAAACAGAGGATTGAGAAATGCGGGTATTGCACTTTTAGTATATGTTGCAATAATGGCATTTTTAATGTTCCCACCAAATGCATTATTCCGTGAACCAGAAGTAGTGGAAGGTGTTGAACTTCTTACATTAAAGAATTTCTTAGGAAATGGTTTGATGTTAATGATACTTTTGATATTCCTAGTTCCAGGATTTGCATATGGAAAAACCACTGGAGCAATTAAGACTTCAAATGACTTAGTTAAGACAATGACTAAGGCTATGCAAGGAATGGGCGGATATCTAGTATTAGCATTCTTCGCATCACAATTTGTGGCATACTTTGGAAAATCAAATCTTGGAACATTGCTTTCTGTTTCTGGAGCAGAATTTTTAGAATCCATAGGATTGACTGGTATTCCACTAATAGTTTTATTCATTCTACTTTCAGCATTTATTAACCTATTCATGGGTTCTGCATCTGCAAAGTGGGCGATAATGGCACCGATTTTTATACCAATGATGTACAAAATGGGCTTCCACCCAGCACTTACACAAGTTGCTTACAGAATTGGAGACTCATCTACAAATATAATTTCGCCATTAATGAGCTATTTTGCAATGATAGTAGTATTTATGCAAAAGTATGACAAGGATAAAGGATTAGGAACGTTGATATCCACTATGATGCCTTATTCAATGGCATTCTTAGTTTCGTGGACTATATTCTTAATTATATGGATGCTTCTAGGAGTACCTGTAGGACCAGGCGCAGGATTATACGTATAAAGGAGAAGCTATGATAAATCAAGAAAGATTAATTAACAGATTTTTAGAGTATGTACAAATCGATAGTCCAACACTTTCAGAAGCTGAATTTAAAGAAAGACTTAAATCAGATCTAGTAGCTTTGGGCTTAGAGGTCGAAGAAGATAATGTAGGTGAATTAATTGGTTCAAATTCAGGCAATTTAATAGCAAAGCTAAAGGGCGTAGGGGATGAAACCTTATTGTTTAGCTGCCATATGGATACAGTATCTCCAGGAATTGGAATTGAACCAGAAATTAGAGACGGTGTAATTTATTCTAAGGGTGATACGATACTTGCTGGAGATGATAAGGCTGGTATTGCTGCATTAGTAGAGATGTTAACCGTACTAAAAGAAGATGGAACTCCGCACTCTAACCTTGAATTTGCATTTACAATTGCAGAGGAAGGTGGACTACATGGTTCTAAAAATTTAGACTATGGCAAATTAAATGCACAAATGGGATTTGTTTTAGACAGCGGTGCTAAACCTGGGACGATAATCGTTGAAGGACCTGCACAAAGTAAAGTTAATGTCGTATTCAAGGGTAAGGCTGCACATGCGGGAGTTGCACCAGAGGACGGAGTGTCTGCGATAATGATAGCAGCAGATGCCATTTCAAATATGAAACTCCTTAGAATAGACGAAGAAACAACTGCAAATATCGGAAGTATTTCAGGTGGCGGACCTACCAATATCGTTCCAAATGAAGTAACCATAAAAGCAGAGGCAAGATCATTAAATAATGATAAGCTAAAAGCACAAGTGGAACACATGATAGAGTGTGTGAAGGCTGCACAGGAAAAATATGGTATAGAAGCAGATATTGAAGTCCTAGAAGCATATAAGGCATTTAAGGTAGATGCAGATGCACCTGTGGTTAAACGTGTACAAGCCGCAGCTGACACACTAGGATTTGCATCCCCACTACAAAAAAGTGGTGGAGGTTCAGATACTAACAACTACAACCTAAATGGTATTCCATCTGTAAATCTTGGAATTGGACAACAAAAGCCACATTCTGTAGATGAACACATCGCCATAGAAGATATAGTTGATGTAACTAGATTAGTATTAGAAATAGTTAAGGCATAAATAAAAATACAGTTTAAGAAAATTTTCTTAAACTGTATTTTTTTATTTCTATTAATCTGCTCTTATGGCATCCAAGGCAGATAGTTTCATAGCACGCTTAGCAGGGAAGTATCCTGCAATTAATCCTATTAAGGATGAAAATGCGAGGGATGCTATGGCAAGGGATATGGGAATAATGGAAATATTCGTAGGTGTTCCCATATTCGCAGCCATAAAACTTCTACCTAAATGATTGATTATGAAAGAAATTAAATAGCTTATAAATATCCCTAGTATTCCACCAAAGAGCCCAATCATGGAGGCTTCCACTAGGAACAATCTTTGAATGTCTCCAATGGCTGCTCCTATAACTTTCATGACGCCAATTTCCTTGGTTCGCTCATGAATGCTCATTACCATGGTATTTGATATTCCTATTGCAGCAACTAGAAGTGAAACTCCACCGATTCCTCCAAAAACCATCTGTATGGTTTGGGTAGCCTGTTTCATCTGGTCGAGATAGTCAGTAAGTGCAAAGGTTTGAAATCCCATAGTATTGATTTCATCTTTTACAGCCTTTACACTATCAATATCATTAACTTTTACGGTTATATTATCTAGTTTTACTTTAATGTTCTTATCACGGTTCTGGGTTGGTAATTTTGAATCCTGTTCTACTAGTAGTTTTCTTACTTCATCTATCGGCATATACATGGAGTAAGCTTGCTCCCAATTTTGACTTTCCTTTAAAGTTCCTCCATATTTTATGCTTAAAGCGTCTTCCTTAGTTGTTCCATCTTGTTCATATGTCATCGATACAATTGAGAGCCTGGCTGTTTTTAAATCCAAATCTTTAGCTTGGATATATCTATCGCCCCTTTGAATACCCATCTGTTGAGCAATATTAGA
>CAYUJY010000086.1:5133-8050 GCA_964445145.1 uncultured Peptoniphilaceae bacterium
TTTATCTCCTTGTTGAAGAAGTCGTCCATCTTGGACCTCGAAACCGAAATCTTCCATAATTCTTGGGTCGATGCCTTTAATCGTGGCATAACCCATATATCTATTAGCTTTAAATTGGTAGTTGTTTAAGTTTAGTGTCCCCATTACATTTGTAACATTTTTTATGGTTTTAAATTTATCTACCATTGTAACATCTAAAGCTTTGGTCTTTCCGGTTTTCTCATCATATCCACCGGAAACGGTGATTTCAGTAACGCTTCCCATACTTTTTATAAAAGATTCATTACTCGCCGTAATACCATTCCCCAGGGAAATCATTAGGATTATGGAGATACTTCCTATTACTACACCGAGGACAGTTAAAAAAGTTCTAAGTTTTCTGGAGAATAGATTTTTTAGAGCCATATTAACTAGGTCATTAATCTTCATCGATAGTCAAATCCTCTTCGTCTTTTTTTGCCTTACGTCTTCTCCAGAAAATAAATCCACCTACACCTAATGCAGCAGCTCCAGCGGCTATTGGTAAAATTGGCAACCCTCCTTGATCCTCTGGAGGCATTGGTGGCATATTTGGATCCATGCCCTCAGGGTACATTTCACTCATATCCATAACTTCTATAGTAAATTCTTTTTCAATCTCATGGCTTTCGCCAGTGGAGTCTTCAAAGGTAAACCTAATTTTTCCTTTGGTTGCTTCAGGGCTTTCAGGGGTTATATTAACGCTGAATGTATCAGAAGTTCCAGAAGGGAAGTTACCCTTATAGTATGTCGGCGTATCTGCCTTAATTCCTTCACCTTCTATATTAACCATAAAATTCGATAAGGCTACTTTACCTGTATTATAGAAATCAACACTTAAATTTCCAGGCATTCCAACTGTATATTGTGGGTCCATGGTTATTTCACCCATTCCAATTTTTGATTCTTGCAGTACAGGAACTCCAATGATTTCTTGTGATGTAAATTTGTTAGCCTGTCTATCTTCATATTCAAGATTTGCAGTTACTGTATAGGTTTTAGCAGCCGTATCACGCGATGAGCCAAGAGTTATTGTTTTTTCAATTCTCTCGCCAGGTGCTATGGAATCTATATGGAACGTATTAGAACTATTAATCGGAGTAAATACCGATGCACTCGTTGTAGTTGTACTACCTGTACTTGATGATTGCATAGTTTCTGATGTAAGAAATATCTTAACATTTTCAATAGTTTTTGTATCATTTGTATTATATAATACGAGATTCATATTAAAGGTCGTTCCAGCATATATTACATTAGGTATAAATTCATACTTCTCAACGATTAGTTTCGGTGTTGAAGTAGGCTTGTCTTTATTTTTTAGAGCCTCAGCCTCCCAATCAATCACATTTATTCCAACGGTTTGAGTTATTTTATGTGGTTTATCTACGGTAGTTGAATCATCGATATACTCAACTGTAAAGTTTACAGGATAATTACCTGTGGTTGCTGAGTTTGTGGTTTTGAAGCTAAATTTATATTCAGCAGATTGCCCAGGATTTAATTCCTTTACGATGGCATTTGAACCTGATGTAGGGCTTACTGCTGCAGTATTTTCACTAACAGCAGAAATTTTTAAGTTTTGTGCTTTGCTAGTACCTATGTTTTTAAGTGTAAAGGATACATCTACATTTCTATTCTTACCAATTTGTCCCTTTGGAAAAGTAACCCTATCAAATATTATCGTAGATGGAGCCATGGATGCCTTCTTCATATCCACTGAAAACTTATATTCACCAGTAACTGGCGCCATAGTTTCACCACCCGTAGGAGTTTTTCCAACGAATGAATATTTCAAATTAAGTTGATACATTCCACCCGCAGCGGAAGCAGGGGAGGTCAATTCATAAAATACTGTAGCCTTAGATTTCGCAGGAATCATAGTAAGATCCTGCGTATTTAAGCCAGTTTTCATGTTAATTCCAGTAGGTTCCAATCCTTCAAGCATAAGTTTTACATTTCTAGCAGGTGCATTCCCCGGATTGTAAATCTCAAATGCAACGTTGAAATTTTCCCCAGGAACTACATATCCAAGTGGAAAGGAATCTATCTTTTTAATTTCAAGAATTGAATTTTCAGGAAGTTTTGTAGCTTTTTGTATTACATAGATTTTTTCAGATTGAGTCTTTTGTGTACCATCTGCTAGGTTATAAGAAAGTTCAATATTAATTTCTACTGTAACATCTTTGTCTGTAGGAAGTGTTTTTACTGGTATAGTAAATGCCTTTGAATTGCCGATATTGCCTAAGTTGGTCGCAGTATAGCCATCTAAGAAAACAGTAGTAGGGTTGGCAATGAAAGCTTTTGCTACTACATTTTTAGCTTCAGCATTCCCAAGATTTTCAACATTTACAAAAATATTATGCCTGTCTAAATTTCCTAACAAAGTAGTTTGATTTGCTGTTATTAATAGGTTAGTGGTTTCTACTACGGCGGGAGCAACAGGTGCATCTGGTGGAGAAAGTTGAAGAGTAAAAGGTTCAGGGCCTTCAGTTTCTCTATCTACAGGGCCTTCAGTTTCTCTATCTACAAGGCCGTCATAACTTATTTCTAGGGATACTTTAACTTTGTCATTAGCAGAAATATTATTTGTTCCTATTACAAAGGATACAGATTCAGATGCATCTCCAACAAAAGTTCTTATTATTGCTGGACTATCTCCATTTACATAAGCTTTTCCATCGAGGGTTTTAATTCTAGCTTCAACATTATAAATAATATCAGTAGTATTATTTTTCAATGTGAAAGAAATGGATTGATTGTTTTGATTACTTTTAAGCTTGTATGGATCCATTGTTACAGATATTCTCCTGGATGTTCCAACAGTCGCAAAAACATTTCCTATACTTCCAAATACTAATAATAATGCCAATAACAAAATACTAAACTTCTTCATTCT
>CAYUJY010000087.1:0-8022 GCA_964445145.1 uncultured Peptoniphilaceae bacterium
AGTTCAATTGGTCTTTGGATATATGGTGTTGCAAATGTATTATCAACAATAACTACACAGCCAGGAATTTCATGGGCAATTTTCGAAATTTCTTCAATATCAGCTAATCGTAAACTTGGGTTAGCTGGAGTTTCTAAGTACACGATTTTCGTATTTGGCTTTAATGCCTTTCTTACATTTTCAGGGTCTGACATGTCAACAAAATCAGTTTCCACACCAAATTTTGTAAGTCCGTGGCTAAGTAACGCAAAGGTACAGCCATAAAGTACGCTGCCTGCTACTATGTGCGCACCTTGCTCCACGTTTACCCATATGGATGATGATATAGCACCCATTCCTGAGCCAAAGGCCACGCCAGCTTCTGCATTTTCAAGCATTGCAATTTTTTCTTCCAATGCAGTAGTAGTAGGATTTCCTAGTCTTCCGTAGATATATCCCCCTTCTTTGCCTGAAAATCTATTTGCGCCTTGGTCCACATTTTCAAATTCAAATGTAGATGTCTGGTATATTGGAATGGCTAAAGATCCAAATTCATTTTTATGCTTTCCTGCATGCACTGCCCTCGTGTCAAATCCCATTTCTTTCAATTTCTTTACTTCCATTACTTTCTCCTTTCAATTTATAAAACTACTTCTTTAGCTTTTTCGCTTACTTTACTTTCTGGTAAATCATGTTCAAAGTTCCACTTATCCTTTGCTTTAGTAAAAGGTATATATATGGATGCTATTGCCAATACTGCTAATATTAATTGATACCACAGAAATGGAATTATTTCCATCGGTGATATTACTCCGTTTGTGTATCCTGCTGCTATTAGTATTTGTGCTCCATAAGGGATTACACCTTGCATAACGCAAGAGAATGTATCCAATAGTGATGCCGATCTTCTAGGGTCTACCGCATATTCGTTGCAAATTTCCTTCGCTACTGGTCCAGTTATAATTATGGCAACCGTGTTGTTTGCAGTTGCTACATCTGCCAGGGAAACTAGTGCCGCTATTCCAAGCTCCGCTGATTTTTCCCCCTTAATTAAGGTTCTTACCTTTTCTATCAACCATTCCAATCCGCCTGCCTTAGTTACCATATAGGACAAGCCACCCATCATCATGGATAGTAGGAATATTTCAAACATTCCAGTAAAGCCGTCATAAATCAGTCCAGATAATGCCAATAGGTCAAATCCGTTACCCATCAAAAGCACTATACCCGAAAAGATTATTCCACCTGTAAGTACCAAAAATACGTTCATTCCCATAAGTGCTGTTACGAGAACAAATAGATAAGGTAATATTTCAACTATATTAAATGCCCCAACATCAGCTGTAGGAGTTCCCACAGGGCGACCTATAATCAATAATAATATGAATGTAGCTATAGCACTAGGAAGGGCAATTTTAAAATTCATTCGGAACTTATCCTTCATATCTACGTTTTGAGTTCTCGTAGCTGCTATTGTGGTGTCTGAAATTATTGAAAGGTTATCTCCAAACATTGCTCCACCTACTAGCGAACCCATAACCAATGCAGTATTTAATCCGCCACCTTCAGCAAGTCCAACTGCAATTGTTCCAAGTGCAACTATCGTTCCAACCGAGGTTCCAGTAGACAGTGATATAAATGACGCCATTAGAAATATTCCGGCAGTTATAAATTGTGGTGGTAGAATAGTTAAGAATAGATTTACAGTTGAATCTACCCCTCCACTTGCTTTAGCTACTGTTGAGAACGCTCCAGCTAATATGTAAATTAAACACATGATTATAATGTTTTCGTCTCCACAACCCTTTACGAAATCATTAAATTTTTCGTCTATAGTGCCCTCTAGAATTAGAAAGGCTACAATAACACCCAGTAATGCCGCTACAGGTGCAGGCATTTGATAAAATGCCATTTCTACACCTTTGAATTGTAAATACATTCCCGTCAATAAATAGGTAGCGATGAACACAAGAAATGGTATTAGTGCCAAGCCATTTGCCTTTGGCCGTAAACTTTTTTCCATTCTACTCCTCCTTAAATTTTAAGTCATATTTTTTTATCCTATTTAATAGTCTTGTGTGAGTGATGCCGAGATTTTTTGCTGCTTTTCTTATACTTATAGACTTGCTTAGCTCCTTTAATATCATATCCTTTTCTATACTCTCAAGGGTACTATCCAGCCCAGCAGAGTTTAGCTCTGGAATGCTAGCGTGATTTTCCCTCAGAATAATTTCATCAGCCACAATCGTTTTTCCCGTACTTAGGGCAACGGCACGTTCGACAATATTTTGTAATTCCCTAACGTTGCCTGGCCAATCATATGAGTACAGTTTTTCTAAGGCTTCCTTAGAAAATACGATTTTTTTCTTATGATTTCTTTCTGAATGAACATCAGCAAAATGTTCTGCAAGCTTTATTATGTCCTCTCTTCTATTTCTAAGTGGTGGTATAGTCAAGCTCAAGGTGTTAATTCTAAAAAATAAATCCATTCTGAACTCGCCTTTTTCTACTTTTTCGTAGAGGTCTTGATTTGTTGCAGATATGACTTGAAAATCAACTGGGATTTCCGAATTTCCACCGATACGTCTAATCTTTTTCTCCTGTAATACACGTAGCAGTCTAGGTTGTAGATGATAGGGCATATCTCCTATTTCATCTAAAAATATGGTGCCACCATTACAGCTTTCAAAGATACCTGCTTTTCCACCCTTTAGGGCTCCAGTAAAGCTACCGCTCTCGTATCCAAACAACTCACTCTCCAATAGTTGTTCCGGAAGACTCGAGCAGTTTATTGCTATAAAAGGCTTATCTCTTCTTTTACTTAAATTATGTATTGCTCTTGTAAACAACTCTTTACCAGTACCAGATTCTGCAGTTATAAGTATGTTAGATTCCGTTTGTGAGTAAGCCATGGACTTTTTAACGACCTTCGCCATTTCCTCACTCTCATAAATGAGGTCATTGAAAGTAATATTGCTTCGATATCTCTTCATATCTTCATATTCTGAGATTTGCGTCAAATCTTCAAATAATAGAATATGACCAGATAGATTGGAATCGTTGAAATTAGTCTTATATCCCCTCACCAAAAACTGATCCGATTTCACTTTTATCTCGGTTAAAAACTTATCCTCATTTCTATTTAACATAGCTTTAAGTTGTTTATCATCCACCAACTCAAAAAAGGATGTCCCCGATAACGGAGAAATTTTATCCTCCAAGTGCTTAAACATCTCGTCCACATTCGTGTATTTTATTACACCGTTACAATCAATCACAAAAACTATTTCCGACATTAGGTTTATGATTTCGTTTAACTCTAGATTTCTAGTTTCAAAAGCGATAAGGTCCACCTCTTCGATGGTATCTATATCCTCAATCTCCCATAGTCCCTTTAATAGCTCGACCCACAAATCCGCATCCATTTCACGAAATTTGATGTAAAGCTCCTTCGTGTAGGTTTCCATCCACACTATACCTATATTTAGTCTCCTAAACACGGATAGAATATCATAGGCTATGTGATCCCTATCCTTTTTTGTCATTATCCTCAATCTATTAAACATATCATCACCTTCATGTCAAAAATGTATTATGCAATATTCGTTCCAAGTGTGCAACCGCTTGTAATACAGCTTTTTACGGTAGTTTAAAACTGTAATGGTTCGATTTCAAACCATTTAAGAAGCTAATGTTCCTAAACATGCTTATAAACACAAATTCCATATAGGTTCAATTATAAACCAATATGGAATGAATTCATACCATTTTCTTCTTTTTTAGGTAATATGCTATTTTGTAGTATTCCATTTCGATATTTTTTTCTTTTAAATTGTTAGAAATTTTCCGTGGTCCCAGTCCTTCCGAATTCAATTTTTCAATCAATTCATACACATCAAAATCAGAAGTTTGATGTTGCTCTTCACTAGATTCAAAGGGCAAATGACTTTTATTTACTCTTACCTTTATTTGTTTTGATTCCACTATATCTTCTATCAATGGACTTGCCTGGTCTATGCTAAAGTTAATAACATCTCTAAACTGTCTAATATTTCTGGGATATTCCATTGAAAATAGTATTTCCTTTGCGTCAGGTTCGAATATGACCTTATAATCAATGCCATGACTATCCATAACTGCCTCCTCATACTTTTCTATAAAATAATAGAATAGAGCTTCCTTTTCCTTTATACTTCTGTCCTTTAAAGGCGGAAGATAAAGCTCATATTGGGCCAGCCTCTGATATAGCTCAGGGAGTAAGCTTTCTTTTAAATTCTTTGTGGATGCTGCGATAATAATTACGTCCACGTAAATTTCCTTATTTCCACCAAGACGTCTAAATTTTCCTGATTCTACAGCGGTGAGTAGTAGGGATTGATAATCTTCCAGTGCATGGGCTTCGTCTAGAAATAATATTCCCCCGTGGGCCTTTTCCAGCAATCCCTTTTTTTGCTTTGCGCCAGTAAATGACCCTTCCTCACTCCCAAAAATTTCAAGGGCAGCAATATCAGAATTTGTAAATTGGGCACAGTTTACTTCTATAAATGGAGCATCCTTGGAAATTGAGCCTATCTCCTTGCCATAATTGTATATCATGTTGGCGAGCATGGTTTTTCCCGTACCTGAATCTCCGATTATTATGGAATGCCTCGGTCCTCCTAGGGAGCCCACCGTTCTCTTCGCACGAAGCAAAACAGATTTTAAGCTTTCCTCATTTCCAATTATGGAAGAAATATCTTCTTCCGTTTCATTTAAGGAAATTTGTACCTTTAAATTTTGTAGCTTTCGATTTAGCTCGTCTATCTCTCTAACGTCTCGAAAAACTGAGTAAGCTCCCTCTATTTTTCCATCGATTATTATGGGGTATGAGCTTACGAGATATCTTTTCTTTCCAACATAGTGTATTTTTTGGTCTAGTACTTCCCTTTTGCTGGTCAATGAGCTAAGTAATACAGCGTCTGGATAGAAGACGCTCACGTGTTTTCCTATCATAAATTTTCTATCGGTCTCAGCATAGTCAGCTGAAACTTGATTTGCATACACGAGGTTTCCGTTCATATCTACAACATTGAGTCCATCATTTATGTGGTCCATCATAGTTTCAAATATTCCCACCTCGAATAAAAATTTTAGATCCATATTCTTCCTTTCTAACACTTATTGTAATAATTATAACACAATTGTTACAATATTAATTATAATTTATGCATTCTACCCACTTCTATTGTTGGCATGAATTTTGCAATGTATAATAGTAGAAAATGTATAGGAGGAAATTATGGCAAATTTAACTGAAATAAGATGGCATGGTCGTGGCGGTCAAGGTGCTAAAACAGCTTCACTTTTGTTAGCTGATGCGGCTTTTGCAACTGGTAATTATGTTCAAGGCTTCCCTGAATATGGACCGGAGAGAATGGGTGCTCCCATAACTGCATACAACAGAATTAGCGACAAACCAATCAGAGTTCATTCCAACATATATGAGCCAGACTACGTAGTAGTAGTTGACCAAACTCTGCTGGAAGTCGTAGATGTGACTAATGGTTTAAAAGAAGACGGAGCTATCATAGTGAATACCGACAAGAAGCCTGAGGAAATAAGAAAGCATCTTAAAGATTACAAGGGTGACGTTTATACCATCAATGCGAGGGAGATTTCAGAGGATTGTTTAGGAAGATATTTTCCAAACACGCCAATGCTTGCTGCGGTAGTGAAGGTATCAAAAGTTATGGATGACGAAACCTTCATAGCTGAAATGGAAAATTCCTTTAAGCACAAGTTTTCCAGTAAGCCTGAGGTAATTGAGGGAAATATTAATGCGCTCAAAAGATCGTTAGAGGAGGTTACTAAGGAATGAGACATGATTATAATAAATTACTTGAAGATGTAACATGGGAAGATATATCTGAGGGTGGAAATATTTATGCCGAGGGAAATTCAAAGCATTTTAAAACCGGCGACTGGAGAACAAAGCGTCCCGTGTGGTTGGAAGAAAAATGTAAACAATGTTTACTGTGCTTCCCTGTTTGTCCAGACAGTTCTATTCCACTAAGTGGCGATAAAAGAGTTGACTTTGAATTTAAACACTGCAAAGGCTGTGGTGTATGTGCGAAAGTTTGTCCTTTCGATGCAATAGATATGGTTACGGAGGAAGATTAAGTATGACAATAAGAGAAAGATTATCAGGAAATGAAGCTGTCTCAATAGCAATAAAGCAAATAAATCCGGACGTAATGCCCGCTTTCCCAATCACACCTTCAACTGAAATACCCCAATATGTATCTACATATGTGGCAAATGGTGAAATCGACACGGTATTCGTGCCAGTGGAAAGTGAACACAGTGCCATGAGCGCTGCCATAGGTGCCTGCGGTTCCGGTGCAAGGTCAGTTACTGCCACATCATCTGCAGGATTGGCATTTATGTGGGAGGCACTTTACTTGGCTGCATCAAAGAGGCTACCAATCACTATGGCTTGTGTAAACAGAGCCCTTTCTGGTCCAATAAATATTAACGCAGACCATTCAGACAGCATGGGCGCGAGGGATTCCGGGTGGATTCAACTATATTCAGAAAACTGCCAAGAAGCTTATGATAACTACATCCAATCCGTGAGAATAGCAGAACACCCAGATGTGCTACTTCCAGTTATGACTTGTTTAGACGGATTTATAACTTCCCACGCGGTGGAAAATGTAAATTTAATAGAAGCGTATAAGGTTAAAGGTTTCGTCGGAGAATATGAACCGAAATTCTCTTTACTTAATGAAGAAGTATCCCTATCCATGGGACCATATGATACTCAGCATTACTATATGGAACATAAAAAACAACAATCAGAAGCCATGAAAAATGCGAAAAAAGTAATATTGGAAGTGGCTGAGGAATTTGAAAAAATTTCCGGAAGAAAATATGGATTGTTCGAAGAATATAAGCTGGATGATGCAGAAGTTGCCATTGTTATAATGAACTCCGCTGCAGGTACTTCCAAAGATGCTATAGATATACTGAGAGATAAGGGCATTAAGGCAGGATTGCTAAAGCTGAGGGTATTCAGACCATTCCCGGCTGATGAAATTAGAGAAGCCCTTAAGCATGTGAAGGCTTTAGCTGTAATGGATAGGGCTGAAAGCTTCAGTTCACAAGGCGGTCCCGTATATCCTGAAGTTATGGCTGCACTATACCCACTAGCTGAAAAGCCCCTTGCTATAGATTATATCTACGGAATAGGTGGTAGGGACGTTAGGGTATCTGATATTGAAAAGGTATTTATGGATTTGGTAGAAGTTATGGATAAAAATGATACCATCGATAAATATAGATACTTAGGATTGAGAGGAGAAGATATATAATGGCATATAATTTTAAAGAAGTAATGCAAAAGCCTGAAAGATTCGCAGGCGGTCATAGAATGTGCGAAGGTTGCGGCGCTCCTCCAGTCATTAGAGGTGTCTTAAGAGCTTTGGGTGAAGATGAAAAAGCGGTAATCGGATGTGCGACAGGATGTTTGGAAGTTTCCACATTCATGTATCCATATACGTCTTGGGAAGATTCCTTCATTCACAGCGCCTTCGAGAATGCATCTGCCACAACTTCAGGCGTGGAGTCTGCATATAGAGCATTGAAGAAAAGAGGGAAAGTAACCAAGGACTATAAATTTATAACCTTTGGTGGTGACGGCGGCACCTATGACATAGGATTCCAATCCCTGTCAGGCGCCATGGAGAGAGGTCACGACATGGTTTATGTGTGCTACGACAACGGCGCATATATGAACACGGGTATCCAAAGGTCCTCTGCTACACCTAAATTTGCAGATACCACAACGACTCCTGTAGGTACAGATTCCATGGGTAAGGACCAATTCAAAAAGGACTTAACGAAGGTTATGGTCGCTCATAATATTCCTTATGTAGCACAAACTACCCTGTATAAAAATTTCAAGGACCTCCATGAAAAGTCCGATAAGGCACTGCACAAAGAAGGACCAGCTTTTATGAACGTATTGGCACCATGCCCTAGGGGTTGGAGATATTCCTCTGA
>CAYUJY010000088.1:0-5881 GCA_964445145.1 uncultured Peptoniphilaceae bacterium
AAAACGAATGCTCTCTAATTAGTTTTTGATTTACATGTCCATCTGAAATCGCTCCTTGTGGACATACTTTTATACACATTTGACATCCAGGTATGCATGAAAACTCAGAATCCAACTCATCGTCTTCAAGATTCGCATTAAGTAGTATCGCTCCTAAGTAAACCATAGTTCCATATTCTGGACTCATAAAAATCGTGTTATGTCCCATTATGCCAAGTCCAGCTTGTACAGCTACGTATTTCAATGAAATTATACCTTTGCCCACCATATTTTCTGGATCCCAATACATATAAGGCACATCTCTTCGCACATTTTATAGGCTGCATGGGTATATGGAACTGGGTTTTCTGCGAGGATAGCTCCTGTGGGCATTTGTTTATGTACAACTATTACACTTTTTGTCTTTGAGTAGACATCCAAAGGCGAAAATCCCTTAGGCGCTGATTCAAATTTAGCGATATTTGCAATACCACATCCATGAGCGCCAAGGTCTTTTGCTCTATTTTTAATTATTTCTGAAGTAAACATATTTTTACCTCCCTATGTATTAACATTATAGCACCTAATAAATAGAGTTTTTCAATTAAATATAATTATAGCCAAGTATCCCGAGATATGGGAATCGGTAGCTTAACTATAACTATATTTTATCATAATATGATTAGATATCTATATTTATTGCATATAGCAATCAATCATTCCATCAAATACTTCATGGGTAAATTCAAATCCATATTTTTATAAAGTTCGTCTGCATCATTGCCGTTGGATACGTGTACGAACAAATAATTTCCTTCATTATTATCCCCCAAAATTAACTTCATAACTATGTCTTATTTAATTACATTATAGATAGCCTACTACAAGGTGTAAAGTAGGCACTTTAACGTGGCGTAGTTACCTAAAGGAAATGATTGTAATGTTTACACGTTAATCTGCACTTAATTATTTTAGACTTAAAAAAAGAACGAAATTTCCATCTCGTTCTCCTTTAAGTTTCCTAGTTTAATTTCCTGCATTTTGTTGCAAGTATTCGTTGATAAACAAATCCAAGTCTCCGTCCATAACTCGGTGAACATCCCCCATCTCGGCGTTAGTCCTGTGGTCTTTAACCATACTATAGGGATTGAATACATAGCTTCGTATTTGTGACCCCCACGCTATTTGGGAATAGTTCCCTTGTAGGTCTTCAATTTTTTCTTTATTTTCTTCTTCCTTTAAAGAAATCAATTTCGCCTTCAATTGTTTCATGGCTTTGTCACGATTTTGAATTTGTGAACGCTCCGATTGACAAGTTACGATTATGCCAGTAGGAATATGGGTTATCCTAACGGCTGAGTCAGTCGTGTTGACATGTTGTCCCCCTGCTCCGGAAGATCTATATGTGTCTACCTTTAAGTCCGATGGATTTATATCTACATCCACATTGTCGTCAAGTTCAGGGTAAACATCTAGGCTCGCAAAGGATGTATGTCTTTTTTTCGCAGCATCGAATGGCGAAATTCTAACCAACCTGTGCACACCTTTTTCAGATTTTAAATATCCGTAGGCGTTGACGCCTTTAATTAGCATTGTCGCACTCTTAATTCCAGCCTCTTCTTCTTTTAAAACGTCCAATATTTCAACGCCATAACCCTTAGATTCTGCATATCTTCTATACATTCTAAACAGCATATCTGCCCAATCCTGAGCCTCCGTTCCACCAGCTCCCGCATGGATGGAAATTATGGCATTCATAGGGTCATATTCCCCACTCAACAAGGTATTAATTTTAAATTCATGGGCACGTTTTTCTAAGTTATCCAAAGTTTTCACTAATTCATCGTAATCGTCATCATCGTCGGATTCTTCTACCATTTCTACCAACACTTCCGTGTCTTCAATATCAGTAATCAATTCATCGAACAAAGTAACTTCACTTTTTGCATGTTTCATTTTTGAGATAACCTTTTGCGCAGACTCGGAATCACTCCAAAAGTCAGGTTCGTAGGTTTTTTTTTCCAGATTTTCTACTTCTTCTCGCAAGTTCTCCACGTCAAAGTGAATCACCAAGATTCTGCACAAGATTTTTTACTTCCTTAAGTCTTTCGACTTCAAGATATAAATTTTGCATATTCACCACCTAATCTTATATTTTCACGATTATAGATTTGCACCGTGACATTACCGCTGCCACATGGACAAGGGTCATTTCTACCAACTTTTTTATTCTTGTTTACAAATGGCTTATTTACAGGTTGGCTATCTCCACCCACCTCTTGAAGATTTTCAGCAACTCTTTTTCTCTTCATTTTTTCAGGGTTTACCACATGATATAGCAATCTTACTGTATCTTCACGAATAGATTTATTCATGGCTTCGAACATTTCAAAGCCTTCTCTTTGGTAAGCTCTAACTGGGTCTTCGTTGCCCATGGATCTTAGACCAACACCTTTTCTGAATTGGTCCATGGCATCTATGTGGTCCATCCATTTGTTGTCAACCATTTGTAATAGAATCACTCGCTCTACTTCTCTGAAGGCATCCTTGGAAAACTCATCTTCTCTACCCTTATATATTTCACGGGCAAACTCTTCTATTTTTTCCTTCAATTCGCCTATTGCATTAATGTTTCTAAGAACTGAAAATTCCTTTTCTCCAAAGGTAAATGTATCGGACAAGACCTTTCTCAAGCTCTCTACGTCCCACTGGGATCTATCTTCAATCCCCTTGGTCGCATAGTCTACTTCGTCTGAAATCATGGTAGTAATCATAGTTTGGATATCGCCACTAATATCAGCACCTTCCAGAACTTTCTTCCTCTCTTTATAGATTACTTCCCTTTGCTTGTTCATTACGTCATCATATTTCAAGACGTGCTTTCTAATTGCGAAGTTGTTTGACTCAACCTTCTTTTGAGCAGATTCAATAAGCCTAGTTAGTATAGGATTTTCAATGGATTCTCCCTCTTGAACATCCCCACTATCTAGTACAGTTTTAAATCGCTCACCTGCAAATAGTCTTATGAGTTCATCTTCTGCCGATATATAAAACTTCGAACTACCAGGGTCTCCTTGTCTACCAGAACGTCCACGCAACTGATTGTCAATTCTTCGCGATTCGTGACGCTCGGTACCGATTATATGCAAACCACCTGCTGCAACTACATCTTTTGCTTCTGCATCAGTTTGGATTTTATACTTCTCCACTAGTTCATGGTACTTGTCCCTTGCAGAAACTAATTCTTCATCTTCCGTCTCCAAGAAGCTGTCCACTTGGTCTATAATTTCTTGTTCGAATCCAAGTTTTTTTAGCTCTTGCTTAGCCATAAATTCTGGATTTCCACCCAGCACGATATCCGTACCACGACCAGCCATGTTAGTAGCAATGGTAACTGCACCAAAACGTCCAGCTTGCGCAACTATTTCAGACTCTTTTTCATGGAGCTTAGCATTAAGTACTTCATGTTTTATTTTTTCCTTCTTTAAAAGGTCTGATAATATTTCAGATTTTTCTATGGAAACAGTACCTACGAGTATAGGTTGTCCATTTTCATGTCTTTTTTTGATATCTTCTACAACAGCCATATATTTACCACTGACGGTTGAGAATATTCCATCGTTGTCGTCTACTCTAATTACTGGTTTGTTTGTAGGAACTTCAATTACGTCTACATTGTAGATTTCCCTAAACTCTTCTTCTTCCGTCTTCGCTGTACCAGTCATACCAGAAAGCTTATTGTACATTCTAAAGTAGTTCTGGAATGTGATGGTAGCTAGAGTTTTAGATTCGCTCTTTATCTCTAAGCCTTCCTTCGCTTCTATGGCTTGGTGCAGCCCTTCTGAATATCTTCTTCCAAGCATCATACGACCAGTAAATTCATCAACGATTATAATTTCGCCTTCGTTAACTACATAGTCTATGTCCCTCTTCATAACGCCAACAGCTTTAAGCGCTTGTTTAATGTTATGGGCTATTTCCATATTGTCAGGGTCTGCCAAGTTTTCGATTCCAAAATATTTCTCTGCCTTCAAAACACCTTTGTCTGTTAAATCGGCACTTTTGTCCTTTTCGTCTATTGTGTAATCGACAGTTTCTTCTTTAAATTCTCGATTAAATGGGTCTACTACCTTTTCACTTTGCTCGATAAATCTGTAGGATAAGCTCTTTACAAACTTATCTGCTCTCGCATAGAGCTCACTAGAATCATCACCTTGTCCAGAGATAATAAGCGGCGTTCTAGCCTCATCCACCAATATGGAGTCAACCTCATCCACAATGGCAAAGTTAAGTGGACGCTGTACTAATTCTTCTTGGTAAATAACCATGTTATCCCTAAGGTAATCGAATCCGTATTCGTTGTTCGTTCCATAGGTTATGTCTGCATTGTAGGAAACTTTTCTCTCGTTTGGTGTAAGTCCGTGGACAATAGTTCCAACGGTAAGCCCTAGAAATTCATAAACCTTGCCCATCCACTCTTTATCACGGGTAGCTAGGTAATCATTCACAGTTACAACGTGTACACCTTTACCACTCAACGCGTTCAAATAAGCAGCAAGGGTAGCCATTAAAGTCTTACCTTCACCAGTCTTCATCTCCGCTATTCTTCCTTGGTGCAGGATTACCCCACCAAATAGCTGTACCCTATAGTGCTTCATACCTAAAACTCTCCAGGAGGCTTCTCGGCAAACTGCGAAGGCTTCAGGGAGTAAATCGTCTAGGGACTCGCCCCCATTATACCTTTCTTTAAATTCTTGTGTTTTTGCTTTTAGTTCAGCATCAGAAAGCTTTGAAATTGTCGCATCGTAGCTTTCCACCTTATTTACAATTGGTTCGATTTTCTTCAGTTCTTTATCGCTATAGGAGCCGAATATTTTATCAAATAGTCCCAAATCATTTTCCTTTCATATATATAAATTTTACGTTCTATTATATTAACAACTTATTTTATCATTTTATTGCAATCTACACAATTCACAACTTGTGAAATATTAAAGAAATTATGGGGTTGCTGGCAATACTTCCACAGGTGTACGTGGATAATATACTTAGTTTAAGTAAATGAATTTCCCATTAAAATTATTTCCCATCCCTTCAAATTGTGTCGCGGGAGACTTATACGGATACATTAGCGGGCTATCATTTTTTAATAATCTTGAATCAACATAGTTATTATCGTAGCTATTACTAAGCTTTTTATATTTTGTCAACGTAAAAATTCTATTATTTTCACTATTAAATGGAAAATTAAATTCATACAAGTGGCTAGCCCCCATATTAATGCCCATTAGGTTTGAATTAGAAAATATAACTTGTCCATCTTTCAGCTTATTTTCAAGATTTCTTTCATATTCAACACCATCTTTTTCATACATCAATTTAGAAATTATCACAAAATCTTCTATTTCTTGGCGCGTTGCTCCATTGTTATCATAATCCTTAATAATAGGCAATTGAGTATTATTGTATGTTAAGGCAGATTTCCAATTGGTACTTCCCCTAATCCATTTTAATCCTTGCAAATAGTACATAATTCCATCTGGCATTTCAAAGTAATTCATCTCAACTACTATGGCACTTTTCCTATCTCCAATTGATTGCATCTTAACATTAAAATCCACATATCCTTCCAATTGTGCCAGCTCTTCATCGGAAAGCATATCCACCAGCCATGACTCCACTCCATCTTCTATTAGTTTATTTTTGGTAGCTGTATTTGTAATTGCAAGTGTATCACGAATATCACCACTACTGAAGTCATGCATGGAAATTAACATAGTTCCCATGGTTAGCAACAATGCTGCTACAGAAAATAAAGCTATTTGCTTATACAAGGAGATGTCTATCAGTTTATTTTTCTACGATAACTTTTAATCCACTTGTTTCATTTTTGTAATTAATT
>CAYUJY010000088.1:5891-7983 GCA_964445145.1 uncultured Peptoniphilaceae bacterium
GCTAACCACAATTGTAATGGCCCATATGAAAACTAATATGGTAAGAATTGGAATAAATACAAATACAGTTGCTGTCCCAATGAGTGCAACTATTAAAAACATTACCAGTTGTTGTAATGGGTCTCTTTTTTTCTCTACGCCTTTTTCAAGATAAACATTGTTTATAGAGGTTCTAAGCTTGGAAATAAAGCCAACATTAATTAATACAATGGCAATACTAAGTAATATTCCACCGGGACCTACATTTAGTGGTGACGCCCCCATAATTATGCTGATAGTTTTCGTTAGGACAAAAACCATGCCCCACTTATAAGTTGCTTCAAAATCATTATTGTAATGACGGAGTTTACTTATACCTATGTAGATTTTTATTAATCCGATTACTGGCAATATAAAATGTAATCCCAAAATTGAAATCGTAAAAAAATTAAATATTATACCTGTGATAATATTGGAAATTCCGTTACGCCAAGTAACATAGGCTTCCGGGTCTACAGATATTTCTTCGGTAATTACGTCTTCAATGTTTTGGCTTTCAGCTATTAAATTATCATTTTGCAATTCATTTATTTCATTCATAATGACCCCCTAATATTATTGTAAACTAAAAAGAGGTGGATATCCACCTCCTAAAAGTTACATTTTAATGTCTTAATTACACTAGAACATCTAGTTCCATAGTTTCCAATCTAAACTTGTTGAAGTCGAATACTAGATATACAAAGGCGATAATCAATGGTATAAAGAGTAAAACTTGTAGTAGGAACATTGAATTTAGTATCGTAGTAACCACTACCCACACAATTAATGCAAGGAAAGGGTCCCTTGAAGGTTCTCTGCCCACAGATCTATATGCTAATGCCACTGCATTTTTTATGTTATAGATTATCACTAACTGTAATCCTGCCTTTATCCACCAAAACAGCAAGGACATAAATCCACTACTTTTTATTAAACTTCCTAATATTAAAACAACTATTTGAATCACTATCAAGTAATATACGTTTTGGAATTCACTATTTAATCTTCTAAGTTGGTTAGCTCCCAGAAACATAAATACAAATCCAATGATTGGTAATATAATGTCTAAAAAAAGGAGCGGTATTCTAAATAGATTTAACATCAATCCCATCAATAAAAACGAGATGCTCTTTCTCCAATGTTCATTGCTGGTATTATAGCTATATTCTGAGGTATTAAAATTCATTTTCGTCCTCCTTGAAATAATAAATTTGTTCTCAAAACTATTATACCCAAAACATTTAAATATATCAATTAATATTATTAATTTAATGTAAAATATTTTTAATTTATTTCAAGCGTTGCATTAATTTTATTGATTCTAGTTTTCTATTTTATTTCTTCCGTATATTTACACTCGGAATTCGAACATTTTAAATGTTTGCCTCGCTTAGTGTTAGGTTCTGTTAGAATACTCCCACACACAGGACATTTTTTATCTACAGGTTTGCCCCAGGATACAAAATCACATTTTGGATAACTTGAGCAACCGTAGAATATCCTACCCTTTTTTGTACGTTTAACGATTATATCACCATCGTCACACTTAGGGCACTTAACTCCAATTTTTTCCACCAGAGGTTGTGCATTTCTACACTCTGGAAATCCAGGACATGCGAGGAATTTTCCAAATCGGCCCATTTTTATAACCATGTTGCGACCACATTTCTCACATTTTACGTCCGTCTCTTCTGGTTTTATTTCGATTTTTTCTATTTCTTCTTCTGCAACTTGTAACCTATCTGCCAAACCACCATAGAAGTCTCCAACAACTTTCTTCCAAGGCTCATCGCCTGTGGAAATCTTGTCCAACTCATCTTCTAACTCAGCTGTAAATTCCTTGTCCGTGATCATTGGGAAGTACTCAGCCAATAGATTTGTAACCATCATCCCTAGCTCTGTGGGATAAAACTTCTTTTCTGACAGCTCTACGTAGTTTCGTTGAAGAATAGTAGATATGGTCGGCGCATATGTGGAAGGTCTTCCAACACCTAAATCTTCCAGCGCTTTAATTAAGCTTGCTTCTGTATATCTAGCAGGCGGCTGGGTGAAGTGTTGTTCTGGATTTAAC
>CAYUJY010000089.1:0-2199 GCA_964445145.1 uncultured Peptoniphilaceae bacterium
GTTATCAATAGAGTAATAAACAATAATGGAGATCCTGATAATCCAGATGAGAAAGTTGGATTGTTGAAAGTTACCAAGGAATTGTTAAACGAAGTAAATCCTGACTACATCTTTAAGTTTAAAGTTACTGGACCGTATGGTGTAGTAATGAATGGAGATAAGGACTACTTTGAAGTAAAAGCTGGTCAAACCGTTGAAGTTAAAGACCTGTACTATGGAAGTTACTCAGTAGAAGAAATTGGTTTACCTGCTGGTAAGTACAAGGTAACTTATGAAGGAAGTAGAACATTTGTAATAGATGAAACAAAACCTAATTCTATTGTTAATACTCTAAAAATAATTAACGAATTAGATGATGGCAAGTTTACAGATATTACAGCAACAAAAATCTGGAGAAATTCAACGGGACACAATATCTCAATACAACTACAGTTGTATAAAGATGGAGTGGCGTTTGGAGCACCAGTTACGATTGTAAATACTTCAACTTATACTTGGAGAAATCTTGATAAGTATCGTGCAGATGGAACATTAATTAGATACAGAGTAGATGAAATTAACGTTCCTAGCAGATATACTAAGCACGTTCAAGACGATGGATTTACAATTGTCAACACCTATATTGGAGACGATCGATATATTCCAGTACCTTGGATATTTGATACCGGCGGTGGAGGCCTATTGTTGAATGACTATGACCATATAGCATATGTTCAAGGTTATCCAGGAGGAAGCTTCAGAGCTGAAAATTCAATAACGAGAGCGGAAGCTACAATGATATTTGCAAGATTGATGGTTGAAAGTATGAACATAAATACCGTTTATACTAACCCATACAACGACGTTCCTCTAGGAAAATGGTACTCTAATGCAATTGGATTCTTGACAGGCAAGGGAATTATTGAAGGATATCCAGATGGAAGCTTTAGACCAGATGAACCGATTACAAGAGCTGAATACGCTAAATTGGCATCAGGATTTGATAGTCTATCATCAGGTAGCAGTTCATTCCCAGATGTACACGCAAGTCATTGGGCAAAGAGATTCATTGACAGCGCTTATACAAAGGGATGGATTCAAGGTTATCCAGATGGAACCTTTAAACCAGAAAGCCATATAAGAAGATCTGAAGTAGTGACTATTGTAAATAGAATGTTAAATAGACAAGCGGACAGAAGTTTCATAAGAAATAACCCATTGTTAATAAAACACTATAACGATTTATTAGAAACCCATTGGGCATACTATGACATTATGGAAGCAAGTCATACACATGACTATACAAGACCTACTCCAAAATCTGAAACATGGATTAGAATAAAACCAAATAGATAAAAATCCCCATTTTTATGATGACAAAATCCTACGAATTTTTCGTAGGATTTTGTCCTTTGTGCGATAATAAATCTATACATTTTTTAATTTCTCATAGCATTTCAATTTAGACGTGTTATAATCATCGAAATAGAACAGTAATAAATTTATTATAAAATGAGAGGAAGTGAGTAATGTTTATTATAGGATCACATTTATCGACGGCTGGTGGATTTGAAGCCATGGGAAAAACAGCACTGGAAATAGGTGCTAATACTTTTCAGTTCTTTACTAGAAACCCTAGGGGGTCTAAAGCAAAGGAAATAGATCCAGAGGATGCTCAAAAACTAAATGAGCTACTAAAAGATAATAATTTTGGAAAATTAGTTGCCCATGCACCCTACACATTAAACCCTGCGTCTGCAAAGCCAGAAGTAAGAGAGTTTGCGAAGATTACCATGGCCGATGACTTATATCGTATGGAGTACACACCTGGTAACTATTACAATTTTCATCCAGGAAGTCATACGGGATTGGGCACGGAAAAAGGAATCGACCTGATAATTGAACTTTTAAATCATATCATGGATGAAAACCAAACTACAATTGTACTGTTAGAGGGCATGAGTGGCAAAGGAACCGAAATAGGTAGTAAGTTTGAAGAATTAGCAGCTATAATAGAAGGCGTTAAATTAAAGAATAAAATAGGTGTTTGCTTAGACACCTGCCATCTGTATGAAGCGGGCTACGATATAGTAAATGATTTAGATGGGGTGTTGGAAGAATTCGATAAAATAGTGGGCTTAGATAGATTATATGCCATTCACTTAAATGACAGTAAAAATGAATTAGGTGCGAAGAAGGATCGACATGAGAAAATCGGTG
>CAYUJY010000089.1:2231-7938 GCA_964445145.1 uncultured Peptoniphilaceae bacterium
TCCCTGGGCATTGAGACCATAAAAAATGTTATAAATCATCCTAGATTAAGGGATTTGCCCTTTAATCTTGAAACGCCGAATGAAATAGATGGCTATAAAAAGGAAATAGAAATACTAAAGACCCTAAGGGAGGATAAGGACAGGTAGTAAAAATTATAAAATAAAAGTTGATGATTATATGGTAAAGGAATTAAGTATCGAGGAAAAGAAAAGATTTCTGTTTGAGAGTATATTTTTCATTTACAACAAATTGGAAATGGCGAGTTTTAGAATTCAAAACGAAGTATCCCTGAAGCAATTTGTACTTCTATCAATAATTCTGAATTCGGATAGGCAATTGACATTGACTGAACTAGGCGAACATATGGGATGCTCGAGGCAAAATGTTAAACAGCTGGCGAGCAACCTACAGAGGAAGGGGTATGTTGTTTTCCTTGACGGTAAGCGCAAGGCCGTCCATGTAGTCCCGACGGAGAAAATTAAAAATATTCCTAAGAAGCTGGTGGAAAAGCAATATAGGACCTTGGAATTGTATTTTTCTAAATTGACGGAGGATGAAATAAATACACTCTTCGAGATTAAAACTAAGCTCTACGAAGGTGTGGAATTGGTAGAGGAGTATTCCAAGGAAATTGCAGAATTAGAAAAACAAAATATATAATTAACTGAAATAGACTTGTATAAGCAGGTCTATTTTTCTATATATTGTGATATAATTTTTATATAAAGGAGATATCACATGATAAAAAATCAATGGTATGCAATACTACCTTCTGCATATGTAAAGAATGAACAAATAGTTGGTGTTAAGAGATTAAACCTTGATTTGGTACTCTTTAGAGATAAGAACGGAAAGCTGGGCTGTTTAGTGGACCAATGTAGCCATAGGGGAGCTGCATTAATTCTCGGGAAAATTAAGGATTGCAATTTACAATGTCCGTTTCACGGCTTAGAATTTGATGTTGAGGGCGCCTGTCAGCTAATACCTGCCAACGGGAAAAGCTCAACTGCGGATTTAACACGATATAATGTAAAATCATATCACGTGCGAGAGGGAAACGGAATCATTTATTTATGGTATGGAGAAGGGGAGCCGGAGAGGGAGGAGCTTCCGTTTTTCTATAATCACATCGATGAATCCTATGTGTACAGTGAGTTAGAGGATCATTGGAAATCTCATTACTCCAGATCCATAGAAAATCAACTGGATGTTGTGCATCTTCCATTCGTCCACGATACGACCATCGGCAGGGGAAATAAAACCGTGGTTAACGGCCCAAAGGTTATTTTTGAGGATGGTGTATTGGTTACGAGTGCTAACAACGAAGTAGATACCGGCCAAAAGCCTAAGACCGCCGATGAAAGTGTAATTAAATCAACGAACTTAAGCTTCATATTTCCAAATATCTGGATGAATCATATTAGCGATAAGATAAAGGTGATTATTTTCTTTGCTCCGGTGGACGATGAAAACACGATATTGTTTATTAGACTTTATAACAAAATCACCGGCTCGAAGCTTATAAACAGAATTATTGCCTTCTTCGGGAAATATGCAAACCTAATAATCGAGAGACAGGATAGAAGGGTAGTTGAGACCCAAAGACCTAAGGCTTCATCCCTTAAGGGCGGCGAGAAGCTATTTCCAGGAGACGGTCCTATAATTATGTATAGAAGACTCAGAGAAGAGCTTAAAAATAAAAGTGAAGAATCAAAAACCCGCTAAATTCAGCGGGTTTTCTCTATTTGAATCCTTTTTTTATTGATCCCATAATATTTCTGGCTATGGTGGAGCCGATGGTTCTGCTGATTGTACCTATAAATGAGGTCATAGCCTTATCTGCGGCTGAGGTTCTGTTTCCGGATTTCTTCTTTTCCTTTTCCTCTGCCAGGCGTTTTTCTTCCTCAAGTCTGAAGGCTTCATCGTCCAATGCCTTCTTAGCCAGTAGCTCATAGGCAGATTCCCTATCCATTTCCTGACTGTATTTTGTAAATAGCAAATCATTGTCCACTAGATTTAATACTTCCATACCTGTTAAGGTGCTGAAGGTACTATGGGGTGGAAGTATAAGTGCTTTTTCCACTATGGTAGGGCTTCCGTCCTCGTCTAAGAAGGACACCAGTGCTTCACCTGTCCTTAGATTAGTTATTTCTTCCTTTAGATTCAACTTTTCATTTTGTCTGAATGTGGTTGAAACTGCATTTATTACCTTTAGTTCCGCCGGTGAAAAGGCTCTGAGTTGATGCAGAACTCTGTTACCCAGCTGTGCAGCTATCTTGTCAGGAATATCCAGAGGGTTTTGGGTTACGAAGAATACACCCACACCCTTGGAGCGGATCAGCCTCACGACCTGCTCGATCTTGTCTTCGATTACCTTTGGAAGGCTATCAAATAGTAAATGGGCCTCGTCAAAGAAGAACACCAGCTTAGGCTTATCAGGATTACCTACTTCAGGAAGATTTTCAAATAGCTCCGACAACATATAAAGTAGGAACATCGAGTACACTGCAGGCTGATTTATAAGTCTCTCTGCATTTATTACATTAACCATTCCGTAGCCGTTACTATCTCTTTGGAGTAAATCCGTGATTTCTATGGACGGTTCACCGAAGAAGAAGTCAGCTCCACCTTCTTCTAATAGAAGAAGTCTTCTTTGTATCGCTCCTATGGATTGGGTTGGAATGGTTCCGTAACTAGCCCCATACTCTTTCGAATTTTCCTGTAAAAACTTTAGTATAGCCCTTAGGTCTTTTAAGTCGAGTAAAAGCAGACCATTTTCATCCGCCACTCTAAAAGCGATATTTAATATTCCCGATTGGGCATCATTTAAACTCATAATTCTAGAAAGAAGGAGTGGTCCCATTTCAGTTACGGATACCTTTAGAGGCAGTCCCTTTTCTCCAAAAACATCCCAAATTCTTACGGGAAATTTTGAAAATTCAAAGTCATCAATTTGTAACTCCTTTAGCCTGTCAGCAAGTTTTTCGTTCATTTCGCCCGGCTTAGCAATGGATGTCAAATCACCCTTTACGTCAGCTAACACTACGGGTATACCCAGCTTAGAAAAATTTTCAGCCATGACCTTTAAAGTTACTGTTTTTCCACTACCTGTAGCTCCAGCTATAAGCCCATGTTGATTTAATTTGTCTGAAAGTAAAACGCAATCACGTTCTCCACGTGCAATTAGTATTTTTTCCATAATTACCTCCGTGATATTGATTATATCCAACTGAGAAATTTATGTAAAGCAATCAAAAATTATTCATTATAAAGATTTAAGAAATTAGAAATTTGTGTTACATTATTACTATTAAGGAGAGAGTTTATGCCAAAAATTTCCAATGATTGGTTGGACGTAATCGGGGAAGAATTTAACAAAATATATTACTTGAAGTTGAGGGAGTTTTTAATATCGGAATATCGCACGAAAAAAATATTTCCTGCAGATGACGATATTTTTAATACCTTTCATTACACACCATTTTCTGAAGTTAAGGTAGTGATTTTGGGGCAGGACCCTTATCACAACCATGGACAAGCCCACGGTTTATCATTTTCTGTGAATCCTGACGTAAAAATACCACCATCACTTTTAAATATTTACAAGGAATTAAACTCTGAACTAGGACTTTATATTCCAAATAACGGATATTTGAAAAAATGGGCTGACCAAGGAGTACTACTGTTGAATGCAGTGTTGACGGTTCGCGCTCATCAAGCCTATAGTCATGCGAATATGGGGTGGGAGTTATTTACTGATAGGGTTATCGAAGCATTGGGAAATAGGGTGGAACCCATGGTTTTTTTACTCTGGGGAAGACCCGCACAGATGAAGGAAACCTTGATTAAAGGGAGTCAACACCTCGTGCTAAAAGCACCTCATCCCAGCCCATTGTCTGCATATAGGGGATTTTTTGGATGTAATCATTTCATAAAAACAAATGAATTTTTAAATAAAAATGGGTTAGAACCCATTGATTGGCAAATAGAAAATATTTAAGTCCAGCGGTAATAAGTCAACATAAATTTTCTCGAAAATTTATGTTGAAATGGACACAAAAGAAGTAAAAAGGAAACAGCAAACAAGCCTAAACAGAAAAACTGATTTAGGCATGAACATTGACAACTAAATTGTCCTAGCATAAAGTCGATTATTCTTCAAAAGAGAATACAATAATCGAACAACCTTTCTGGCAGTTAACACGAGTGCACGTTTGTGAGGAGTCTTTTGAGTTTCAGCATATTTTTTGGAATAGAAATCTCCAATTTCCGGCTCATGTAAACGGATTTTGTTAGTAGCTTCCAAAAGATAGTAGCGAAAATACCTATTACCGGATTGAATTCCTGGGGTATTATCAGCTATGAAACTCCCTGACTGGTTAGCATTCCAAGAAAGACCTGCATATTTAGCTAAAGCAGCATCATTATCGAATCGGCTGATATCTCCGATTTCTGAGATAATACCTGCAGCATATACAGGTCCAATACCTGGAATAGACAAAAGAATATTTTTCTGTGGCAAAACTTCAATTTGTTTTTCAATAAGCTTATCAATATCCTTAAGCTGTTTTTCAAACAGTCTAATCATATTGGTTTGAATGGCCAATACTTGATTTACAGAATCTTGAACAGTTCTAGGTAGTTGATATGAAGATCTTGCAGCCTTTTGAATCTCATTAGATAAAGCAATCGGATCAGCAAAATGATTTTTGCTATGTTTTTGAAGATATTCAGCTAAAGTCTCAATATCAGCATATGCAATTTCATCAACTGAGTAAAAATCATTAACTAAATTCATGGCAGTATTGCCATAAGTATCAGAAAACAATTTATCACTAGAAGCTTGCAATTGTGCCATAGTAGAAAACTTCATAAAAAGAGTATTAAGATATCTATTCTTCTCTCTGGTTAAATCATGAGAATATTGAAATCTTAACCTTGTAAGGTGTTTAAGAGCATAGAAAACATCATCCATAAAAGTCCCCTTTTGACCAATACGACCAAAACGCAAACAATCAGCAATGACAAAAGCGTCAATAGAATCAGTCTTAGGGATTTCAGGATAAGAATCTTTAAATCTCTTAACCTGCTTAGCATTTAAGACATGAACAGACTTCCTTTTGGAGTCAATAGCGTCAGATTGTCTAATAAACATGGCAAGATGCTCCCCATATTTTCCAGTAGCTTCAAGTCCAAAATGAAAAAAAGACGAAGAAGCATCATCAAGTTTGCATAGATCATTTAAAAAGCTGGAAGTAGCAAGAGAGCTATTAGCAATAGTTTTACGAAAGACTTTATCTCCGCAAGAATCCATGACAAAAATAGAGTTATTAGACTTGCTAACATCGATGCCAACGTAGAAAGTATTAAGCATTAAAATCACCTCCTTATTAAGAAATAAAGGTGGTTACAGCAAATGCCCTGAACACTTTCGCATCAACACCCTCGCAATACGAATCTAATCAGTAGTTGACTACATGAGAACTTACTGCCGAAAGAAGCCAATCAACTGAAAAACAACCAGCGGTTCGAAGCTAACTAAAAGGTCAGGGGATCAGACTTAAAAAGTGGCAAATCAATTAGATTTCCACAAGGAGGGATTGAACACTCCGTAACGACCAATTAAGATCATTATACTACAGGACATTTTAGGTTGTAACCTTAGAAGGGATTAAAGTACCTTCTAAAATCAATTATACGAGGAGG
>CAYUJY010000090.1:0-7893 GCA_964445145.1 uncultured Peptoniphilaceae bacterium
TATTCCAATTCTCCATCTGTTATATATGTAGTAGAATCCTTAAGAACTATTGTTAAATTATAAAACTTTGCAAATTCCTTCGCTACTCTTTTCAGCTCCTCGCCAGGAGCGTAAACCTTCCCTACCAATCTGCTAAATTCAACGATATGGGGAGTTAATATCACCTTTGCAGACTTCGTTATCAATCTTGATAAATCTTCGGATAGCATGGAAATTCCATCTGCATCTATCAGGAGATTAATGTCTTCAGATAATAGCTCGGTCAATAGCGCCCTATTATATCTGTTAATCCCCACTCCTGGTCCAAATAAAATAGAGTCCATCTGTGAAATATCGTCTATGGGATTTGAATCCTTTAAAATCACTTCCGTGTGTTTAATTGAAAGTGGCAAAAATATTTCATCGTCCCTTCTCACATAGTGGTACACCAATCCAGAACCAGTTCTTAAAGCAGCCATACTAGCCAAGTAACCTGAGCCTATCATTCCCCTTGAGCTTGCAATTACCATACATTTACCAAAACTTCCCTTGTGGGAATTATCATTTCTCACTTTATATTCATCAAAATTAAAACTCATGTTCATAGGCATCCCCTCATTTCTTAAAGCTACCGTAATGGCAAATCCGCCATCGTGGGTGGCACTAATATTAATTTTTTTATTACGCACAAAAACAACGGGTGCACCTAATTCGTCGTGGTGGATTTTAATGTCTTTAAATCCTAAGCCTTCTCGAATTCCGCTACCCAATGCTTTTGAAGTCGACTCTTTCATGCTAAACATGGAAGCTATCGTTTCTACCTTGTGTGATTTTGAGGAAATGTAAGCAATTTCCTCCTCGTTAAATATCTTTTTTAAAAACTTGTCACCGAATTTATCGTATAGTTTTTTTACTCTGTCTACCTTTACGACATCTATTCCAATTATGTAAGAATGCATATTAACCTCTCTCTGATTATACTACAATTTATTACAAAAGTGCAAATATTAACAATTTTTACAATGACAATAAAGGTGGTTTTAAATACAAATATTTTTGTGGTATAATTCTATATGTATATTACATTTAGGAGGTATTATGAAATATAAAAATTTTACTAAGGATAATATAGAAGTTTCAAGACTTGGCTTTGGTTTAATGAGACTTCCAACAATAGATGACGATAATGCCAAAATCGACTACAAAAAATCCAAGGAGCTAGTAGAAAAAGCACTTGAACTTGGGATAAATTACTTTGATACTGCATATAATTACCACTCACAACAAAGTGAAATATTTACTGGTGAGTTTTTTTCTGGTGGCATGCGTGAAAAAATACATATCGCATCAAAGAATCCTGTTTGGCTAATCGAAAAGCCTGAGGACTTTGAAAAGTATCTTGATATACAATTGCAAAAGCTACAAACCAATTACATAGATTTTTATTTACTACATTCCATGAATAAAAACTCCTTAAAAAAGGTGTTGGAAAAAGATGTTTATAAAAGCGCTATGAAGGCAAAAGCCGATGGAAAAATTAAATATTTTGGATTTTCATTCCATGACGATTTGAAAACCTTTAAAGAAATTGTGGATAGCTTTGACTTTGATTTTGTACAAATACAATTAAATTATTTGGATGAGAATTACCAAGCGGGGTTGGAGGGCATGAAATACGCCAAATCCAAAGGTATGTCCGTGGTTGTTATGGAGCCACTAAGGGGTGGTCAATTAGCAAACTTGCCTGAGTCAATAAAGAAAAATATCAATGATAAAACTCCTGCTGAACTTGCTATGAGTTACCTTTACAATATGGAGGAGGTTGATGTAGTCCTAAGCGGCATGAATGCCAATTGCCAAATTGAAGAAAATGCAAAGGTGGCATCTTCCATAGAGCCAAATTCCATGGACGAGGAAACCCATAAAATGGTGGACTACCTTTCTAAAGAAATAGAATCTCGTATTCAAGTGGATTGCACAAGGTGTAATTACTGTATGCCTTGTCCTACGGGTGTAAAAATTCCTTCCGTGTTTAAGTTGTATAACAATATGTATATATTTGAAGATGAAGAAAAATCGAAAAAGGATTACCAAGAACTGATAGAAGAAAAAGGTGACCAAACCTATTGTGTAGAATGTGGTCAATGTGAAACACTTTGTCCGCAGCATCTACCTATAATCGAAGATTTAAAACGAGCTCACAAGGAGCTTGTATAGGAGGAAATGATGAAGGTAAAACTTTTGTTTATGGCTTTAATTATGTCTATATTGGTAACAGGATGTGGGAAAAAAGATGAAGTAGCGCCTACAACACCAGATACATCTGTGGTAGCTGAAAATAATGAAAATACTACAACGGATGTCCCTGCTGAAACAGATCCTACTACGGAAAACACACCTGAAACGACTGAACCAGTAGAGCCTGAAAAAGAGCCGGAAGTAACGCCTAAGAGCTTCACAGAGGAAATTACTGCACTTACGAAATCCTCTGACTATATTTCATTAATAAAAATGACGCAAACTGGAGCTAGTGGAATAGAAGTTCACGTTATGGAAGATTTAAAAGGAAGCTTGAAAAATATTGTACTACCTGATTTAGTTGGAATTGAACCCAATAAGGATTATCTAGTATTTCTTATGGATTCAGAAAACGGAGACATAACTCTCACAGATATAGACAAGGCAGTAATTTATATAGCTGATGAAAACAACGAAGCATTGAAGATTACAAGGGAGCTAATGGCACCAAAGGAGTAAGGAGAAACATTGAAGAAATATAGCAATTTGGAACTGTGGAAAAGATTTTTACCATACTTTTCAAAATACAAAATATTAGTGACTATAGACCTGCTATGTGCAGGTCTTACTACTATCAACGAACTGGCACTGCCAATGATTTTGAGATTTTTAACCAACGAAGCCATGACAAATGTTGGTAACATGAGCATGGATTTGATAATTAGGATTTCAATCCTATATGCAGGTCTTAAAATTATAGACATTATCGCCAATTACTTTATGGCAAACATTGGCCATGTGACTGGAGCATATATCGAGTCTGACATGAGAAGGGATATATTTTCTCATCTTCAAATGATGAGTGACTCATTTTACAATAAGACCAAAGTCGGAAAAATTATGGCTAGGATTACAAATGACCTGTTTGACGTTACGGAATTTGCCCACCACTGCCCAGAGGAATATTTTATTGGAGCAATTAAACTATCCGTGTCATTTTTCATTTTAATAAATATTAATGTGCCCTTAACATTAATGCTTTTTGCAATGGTTCCAATCATGATAGTAGCAACTTCAAAATATAATAGACGGGTGAGAAAGACATTCTCTCAGCAAAGGTCCCATATTGGGCAACTGAATTCAAGCATAGAAGACAGCCTATTGGGAATGAAGGTCGTAAAAAGCTTTACGAATGAAGAATATGAAATAGAAAAATTCCAACGGGATAATATGGAATTCTTAGACATCAAAAAAGATACCTATAGAAATCTATCTGGATTCCATACGGTGACTAGAATTTTCGATGCACTAATGTATATTATCGTAATCTTGTTTGGTGGCTTATTCTTAATAAATGGCTCCATTCTTCCAGGGGATTTGGTTGCATATATACTATATATAAGCACCCTAACTGCTACCGTTAGAAGAATAGTAGAGTTTACAGAGGCGTTCCATAAAGGAATGTCTGGAATCGAAAGATTCGTAGAAATCATGGACACGGGTATAGAGATATTTGATGAAGAAGATGCAGTTGAAATAAATAATGTCCAAGGAAATATCACCTTTGACAATGTTAGCTTTAAATACGATGAAGAAGATGATTATGTATTGAAGGATATCGACATCACCATAAACAAAGGAGACAAAATTGCCTTGGTGGGTCCATCTGGTGGTGGAAAAACCACCATAAGCAATTTAATCCCAAGGTTCTATGATGTTTCAAATGGTAAAATTACCCTAGATGGCATAGATATTAGGAAGATAAAACTAGATTCCCTAAGGGGAAATATAGGAATAGTGCAGCAAGACGTGTACCTATTCTCTGATACGGTTTTAGAGAATATTAGATATGGTAGACCTAATGCTACGATGGACGAAGTAATTTATGCAGCTAAGCTAGCAGGTGCAGACGAATTTATTGATAAACTGCCTGAAGGCTACAATACCTACGTTGGCGAACGAGGAATGCGATTATCTGGTGGTCAAAAACAAAGAATTAGTATCGCTAGAGTATTTTTAAAAAATCCGCCAATCTTAATATTGGACGAGGCTACATCAGCACTTGATAATAAGAGTGAAAGATTAATTCAAAAATCACTAGACAAGCTATCCGAAGGAAGAACCACAATAACCATCGCCCATAGATTATCTACAATTGTGGGGGCGGATAAAATAATAGTTCTAACGGATGAAGGTATAGTAGAAGAAGGAAGCCACGAAACCCTTATGGCAAACAAAGGCTTATATAGTGCATTGTACAAACAAGGATTTAAATCCTTTAATGAATCTCAGGAAGCAATTTAACAAATCCTCGGATCAGAAAAATAATTCTGGTACAAGGATTTTTTAATTTTATTCTATTTCTTGCATTGGAACAGAAAATGATTTGTGCTCTTTAACATATATGCATCCTCACAATTTTTCATATGACAAGCCAAATATCTCTCATAGGCAACATCATCCATGAGGTTAATCTTTTCTGCGAGTAGCTCGCTCATGCCATCGGAGCCTATTTCCTTTTCGATACTCAATCCATTTGATATTAGCATCTCCCTACCTTCTTCAAGGTTAAAAAATACAAATGGAAAATCATCAATTCTAAAGTTTTCTTTATTATAACTTCCGTCCGCAAACCAATTATGATTATACATTGTTTCAGACATGTGAATGAAGTCATGGTTGATAAATGAAACAAAAAGCGTACCATTATCCTTTAATATTCGCATAGCCTCTTTAATCACCCTATCCCTATCCATTGAACTAATTAAATGAAATAGAGGGCCAAATAGTAATACCACATCGAAGGATTCATTTTCATAAGCGGATAGGTCCAAGGCATTTCCTTGTACTAAATTTATTTTGCAATCAGAACTCATCTTGGACTTAATCACCTGACAGTTGGCATCTCTTAATTCTATAGCGTCAACCTTGTAACCGAGGTTGTCAAAGTGAAAACTGTATACGACCGTACCTGCGCCTATGTCGAGTATTCTATCCCCAGGCTTCAACGTTTTCTCTATGTAAGATACGTGGTTAAAAACTCTACCTTCCCAGAATCCGTTTTAGATATGCGTTCGTCTTCGTTGAAAAGGTCGTAGAGTTTGAAATTCTCTCACTTTCATTTTCGATATTTATTAAATCTTTAATTTCCATAATTCACATACTTAATTTTAGCCGATGCTATCAACATCGTCAGTATAATTGAAATATATGCCACCATTGAAATTTCAACCATTCCCATATTAGCCATGAACATTTCCAACACGGTTGCAAATATAGCAAATCCAAATAACGTAACAACTCTATATTTCCCCGAATCTCCTAGCCTATTTCTAAGCACATATAAAAATAAGAAATATCCAAGAAGTAAAGGTAAAAACAGACCGTAATGGAACTGTATTTTATTATTTACCATTATAGGAATTTTTCTCATTAGTCCAACCACGATATATATGACCATACTAGCACCGATTGAATTAATAAATCCCATCAGTAAGCCCTTGGGACTAAATGGATTCATCGGGACTGGCTTAACATTTTTTCTTTTACTTTTTGACATAATCCACCTCTTCGATATATGATATCAAAAATTAACTATAAAATGCAAATTTAAATGTGATTTTGTAAGCGAAGTAATCTCATGATATAATTTGTACTATTAGGAGAGGAAAAATTATGAATAAATCAATAAGTTATATCAAATTACAAGAAATTCCAAATGAAATAATATTAGATGTAGCACTAGAAATATATTTGTCTAATCCTAATTACTTTATAATGTCTTCTGGAAAACCTGCTACTAAAGAAGATTTAATTAGGGACATTTCGATATATCCAGATGTAATTGAGATTTCTAAGAAAAACACTCGCCTCTACCTGCAAAATGAGTTACCCATTGGAATTGTGGACTTTATTTTAGGATTTCCAAATAGTGACACAGTCTACATTGGACTATTAATCGTAGATTCCAAATACAAGCTTAAAGGGTTCGGTAGTCAAATCTATAAGGATTTGGAGACAGAATTTAAAGAATTAGATTATAGCAGGGTTCGTATAGGAGTTATGATTGAAAATACGGAAGGATTAAATTTTTGGAATAAAATGGGATTTACAATTCAAAAAACTACAAGCACATCTATATCTGAAAATATTTCGGTGGACGTATATATAATGGAAAAAGCTATTTAAAACTATATTAAGTGAAAACCCTGAAACTATGTGTTTTCAGGGTTTTAAGCATTAATGCTCTTAACATATTCAATAATGGGCTCTATACTTTTTTCATCATAAAATTCTAAGGATTGACCATAGCTTCCTTTTAAAACAGAATATTCTTCTTCAAGTATTGTATCTTTTTTTCTTAAAATTACATTTATCAAAAACCACATCATAAGTCTGTGTTTTACGCTCAGTGTTTTGTAATTTAAATCTACCCTTAAGTGGAAAAATTTTATGTTTTCTTGTGCACCCTTTGTAAAATTTTGGTCTAGTAAGGGCTGAAAATCTGTGGTTGCTTCCGAAGCTAAACCCACAGTAAATACTACTAGGTTTTTGTCCGTGAAAGCTTCAAACATGCTGGCTTTTTCTATTGCTCCAGCGTAGAGGCTGCTCCCGTATATGATAGTATCTAGTGGCATTAATTCCTCTTCCTTAATATTTTCAATATTAACTGGGGTAATATTAAGTACTTTTCCTATTGCTTCAGCATATCTCTTCGTGTTCCCATACTTAGATGAATATAAAACTCCTATATTGTTCATGTTATTTGTCTTGCAATGATTTTTCAATAGACTTTATTATTGTCATGCTACTTCCCGTTGCTCCACTTATAGTGTCAACTTTCAAACTTTGCTTTCTTATTATTTCTGGTATAACATTTTCACCAGCGCTACCTAAACCATTGAAATGATCGATTAGCTCAATTTCTTCTAGTATTCTATCCCGAAAAATACTTTTTGTTTTTACAGAAACTGGACCTATTTCATATTCACCATAGTATTCGCCATTTGAACACTAGAGAAATCTATATCCTCCACAGGCATTTTCCCTGCTTCCTTCCCTAAGTTATCTAAGTAAAACTAGCCGAATACTAAGAGAAGTAAAATAACAATTAAAATTATCTTAAGCTTTTTCATAAAATTGTTCCAACCTTTCGTAAAACTCATTTAATACACTGGAAACTATATCTAAATGCTCTTCTGGTATTTCTGAAAATAGTAGCTCTAAAAACATATTGGAGTTTTCTACATTTCTTCTTTCCCAATCCTTTACCTTTTCTGTAGTATAAATTCTGATATATCGTTTGTCTTCCGAATCTACCTCAAATTTTATAAATCCCTTTTCCTCTAATTTATTCAATAGCTGCTTGGTATTTTGATGGGAATATCCCAATGCCTTGGATATTTCCTTTAATGTGGGCTCTCCTTCATAAAAATTTAAAAATGCTAATGTATACCATTGTTTCGCAGTTATCTCATCCAAGTTTTTATCCATGGTAACTTGTAGCTTATTGGAAACTCGAAATAAATTTGCATATATCTGTAGCTTTTTATCCAACTCATCAAATTTCAATACATCCACCACCTCGAAATTATGTAATATATTACCTTTTATTATATATTTGTTTTCATAAATTACAATCCAATTGGAGTAAAATTAAAAAAATATTACATAAAA
>CAYUJY010000091.1:0-5304 GCA_964445145.1 uncultured Peptoniphilaceae bacterium
TTTTTTCTAGCTAATGTTTAGTTGTTTTTTAGGACAAATTCATTTGTGGTTGACACGTATTTTATATTTTGTAAATTATTCATTTTTATACATTATAAATTGTTTATATTTTTGCAAAATTTATTATATATGGTAGTTTTGTGTTGACATTATGAAAATTCCCATAGTATAATTAAGTTGGATTTAGATATTCTTTTCACGATTTTATTATTCATAAAATCGTGAAAATATCTTCTACTTGGAATCATTTAGGTTAGTATCGATAATTGGCAAATGTTTTCATGATTTAACAAATGGATAGATAAATAAATTATAAATCCATACTCGTTTATTTTAGGAAATGAGAGAACTTAATAGGAGGAAGGATATGAGCGACAGACAACTAGACAACAATAGCATGCTCGAACGGTTTTTAAGTGCATTTGAACGAGTTGCTAACAAATTACCGACACCGTTTACGATATTTGCAATATTATTTACAATAACTGCAATAATTTCCGTATTGATGTCAGGAACAACTGCTATTTCACCGGCGACAGGCGAGGAAGTTATAACGAAAAACTTTTTCTCTGCTGAGGGTATCCAATGGTTGCTTGCAAACCTAGTTAGAAACTTTACGGGATATGCTCCACTGGGAGTAGTTTTGGTCATGACAATAGCTATCGGGCTGTGCGAAGAAGTTGGATTCTTAACACACTTGATTAAAAGTGCAATGAGGGGTATGCCAATTAGCGCACTTCCATATTTCACTATAATGATAGGAATAATAGGACAAACTGCGAGTGACTCCGCACAATTACTAGTTCCTCCATTGGCGGCATCGATTTACTTGGCGGCTGGTAGACATCCCGTTGTAGGTCTACTGACAGCTTTTGCAGGGGTAGGTTTAGGATATTTAGCTAACCCTATGATAACAACAACGGACGTATTGACTTCTGGTATCACCAACTCTGTATTGGATAACTTTATTCCAGGCATGAGGGTTGAGGTTATCGGAAACCATTATTTTAAAATTGTTTCTTTCTTCTTCTTGGCTGTAGTTTTGGGCTTTGTATCAGACAAATACATAGAGCCTCGTTGGGGAAAATACACAGGTAAAGCACTTCACTTAACTGAAAATACCAACTCTGATGAAGTTACCCCAGAGATGAAAAAGGGTATGAAATGGGCTAAAATAGCTACTTTGGCTTATGTACTTCTTATTATCGCTGGAATGCTAGCTCCTGGAGTACTACTAAACCCTGAAACTGGTATTATAGGATCTCCTTTCCTATCAGGCGTAGTTCCAATAGTATTTGGATTATTGGTATCTGCTGGTTTAGCTTATGGATTCGGCTCAGGTGCATTAGTAAGTGAAGCGAGTGTCGGAAAGACAATTGCGAAGCAAATGGCAGGCATGGGTGGATACCTTGCAATGGCATTTACTGCAGCACAATTTACTAGCCTTTTCACCTGGTCAAACATAGGAACCATCCTATCCATATCCGGTGCAAAGTCCCTAGAGGCGGCAGGTTTCGTAGGCGCTCCACTATTTGTAACATTTATTATTTTCGTAGTGTTACTGGATTACCTAATTTCATCATCTTCAGCAAAATGGACAATCTTGGCACCGATATTCGTTCCGATGTTCGGTTACCTGGGATATCACCCAGCATTCTCCCAATTGGCGTATAGAATTGGAGATGCGGGCGCTAACATACTTGGACCATTAAACGTGTTCTTATGGCTACTACTTGATATTTCTAAAGAAAGATATGACGATTCATTGAAGATTGGTAACTTCCTATCCACATTGTTCGTATTCATGATTGTAGCGATGATAGGATTCATAATAATCTTCCTAATTTGGATGACTCTAGGATTGCCAGTTGGACCTGGAAGCCCAGTACACATCACTATTTAACAAAAATTTAGAACCTTACAAAATCGTAAGGTTCTTTTTTTTTCGCAAATTTAATTTTTTAAACTTTGTATAGGTGCAGGAATTCTTCCTCCCCTATTTACAAACACTGATGGGCTTGTGGTATTTATATCCATAACTGGTGCCTCTCCAAAAAGTCCACCGAAAACCAAGAATTCACCTTTTTCCAAACCTATTGCAGGTATAACTCTCACTGCGGTGGTTTTTGAATTTATCATTCCGATGGCAGCTTCATCTGCAATTATTGCAGAAATTACATCAGCGCTCGTGTCACCAGGAATTACAATCATATCCAATCCAACGGAGCAAACCGCTGTCATGGCTTCCAGCTTGTCAAAGCTAAGATTTCCAGATGCAGCTGCTGCTATCATCCCTGCATCCTCTGAAACTGGAATGAATGCTCCGGATAGTCCACCTACGTGGGATGATGCCATAACTCCACCCTTTTTTACTGCGTCGTTTAGGAGGGCTAAGGTCGCCACCGTACCGTGCGCACCAACTTGATCTAAGCCAATTTCTTCTAAAATATATGCTACAGAATCCCCAACTGCAGGTGTTGGCGCTAAGGAAATGTCAACTATTCCAAAGGGAACTCCCAGTGCTTTGGAAGCTTCCGTACCTACTAGCTGCCCCATTCTCGTTATCTTAAAGGAAGTCTTTTTAATAACCTCAGCTACTTCGTCTAGACTTGCATCTTTAGGCATCTTGGATAGGGCTGAACGCACTACTCCCGGTCCAGAAACCCCAACATTTATCACGCAATCCGGCTCGCCCACTCCGTGGAACGCTCCCGCCATAAACGGATTATCTTCTACTGCATTACAAAAAACTACGAGCTTTGTAGCCCCAATACATTGATTATCCTTAGTTAATTCTGCACATTCCTTTACAATTCTACCCATTATTTTCACGGCATCCATGTTTATACCAGCCTTTGTCGAGCCGATGTTAACTGATGAGCATAAACATTCCGTTTCAGCCATTGCCTGTGGTATGGATTCTATTAGCTCCCTATCTCCTGCAGAAAATCCCTTTTGAACCAAGGCTGAATAGCCACCGATTAGGTTTACACCAACGTCCCTAGCTGCCCTATCTAACGTATGTGCATACTTTAAAGGGTCTCCACCTGATGCTGATAGGAGCATCGCTATTGGCGTTACGGAAATTCTTTTATTTACGATGGGAATACCATATTTAGCTTCAATTTCTTCCCCCACTTTAACCAGGTCCTTTGCACTAGTTGTAATTTTTTTGTAGACCTTTTCGCAGGATACATCTATATCGCTATCAGAACAATCCAACAAGTTTATACCCATTGTAATCGTTCTAATGTCCAAGCTTTCATCTTGAATCATGGTGATGGTTTCCATGATGTCTTGCATATTAATCATAGTGACCTCCTACCTAGATTCTGTGCATGGAATTAAAAATATCCTCATGCATTACGTGAACCTTCATTTCAGGCACAACATTTGCTAAATGAGCTTTAAAATCTTCAAAGCTACAATTTATCTTATGTATGTCTACTAACATTATCATACAGAAGAAATCCTGCATTATAGTTTGAGTCACATCTTCAACATTAGCGTTTGATTCTGCACACGCAGTGCTGACCTTTGCTAGAATTCCGACCATATCTTTTCCTATTACTGTAACTACTGCTTTCATAAATTCCTCCCGTCAAAATATATTTCTATTCTAGCACAAAACCATACCTATGCAAGGGATTATAAGATGTGCAAAAAATAAAAACATGCGATGCTCCATTAGCCATCGCATTAATTACATTAATCTAATTCAACAACAACATTTGCTGCTAGCTCCATTCTTTCAAACAGCGTCTCCACGACTGCGTATTCATCCTTCGTGTGTTGGAACTCGCCCTTTGCACCCAGTCCACAAACCGTTGGTACTCCAATTGAAACTGTGGTTGCTGAGTCAGAGCCACCTCCCACCTCCACTGCATTTAGTGGTTCTAGTCCTAGCTCCAAGCCCACCTTGTTGATAAGCTCGAATAACTCCATTACTCCCTCGGTCTTTTCCATACAATCTAGTCCTAAACCGCTTTGGAATGTAGTGACTGTATCCTTTACGAATTGTTTTTCCAAAACTTCAGTCACGTCCTTAACAATTTCGTCGCCGATTTCATTGTTTATATGTCTTGTAGCTACGCCAAATTCGCAAAACCCTGGAACTGTGTTGTCGCTAGTTCCACCTTTTATGGTTCCCACGTTTATTAATTTGCCCCTAGGGATATCATTTAAGGCTTCCAGCTCAATTATCTTGTGGGAAGCTTCAAGTATTGCAGACCTTCCCTTTTCAGGTTCGTTACCAGAGTGTACAGATACTCCGTCTATTCTAACCTTGAACATTCGAGATCCTTTTCTTCCAACGACAACGTTGTTGTTTAATCGTCCAGTTTCAAAGTTTAATGCAGCTAAAGCACCCATGCTTTCGTCCTTTAGCACCTCAGTTGCATTGGAATGTTCGTGGGCTACCTCTTCATCTCCAACATAAACCATCTTTATAGGTCTTTTACTATATCCAGCTTCTTTTAATGCCTTTGCAACATAAATTCCAATTACAACTCCAGCCTTCATGTCCAACACTCCTGGACCATAGGCTTTTCCATCTTCTATTCTAAATGGTCGTTCTTTCGTATCATTGTCATTAAATACCGTATCCACATGCCCTATAAAAATGATTGGAGCTTCATTAGACTCGCCATTGAAAGTTCCCACAATGGTGTTTCCAGCTTTTTCCATTTCATAAACCTTAATCTCAAAGCCAGCCTCGTCCATTGCCACCTTCACCACATCTATAACCTTATCCACACCTTCTTTATCTGGGGATCCACTATCAATATTTACTATGTCGCCCCAAAGTTTTAGTGCACCGTCACGATTTTCTTCAATAAACTTTTTAATTTTTTCTCTATACATGTAATCCCTCCAATTAAAATTATTATAACTTATATTTTATTTTTAGTACACTTATATTGGTTTTTTAATCTACAATGAATTGTTATATGAAGTCTGGTGTGATAAACTTAATTTATCTTAATAAAGGGAGGTATAATATGTATTTTTATTTGTTTATTGTAGTTGCAATTTTTGCAATTGGAGATTTAATGGGTGTGCTAACAAAGGCTAAAGTCTCCTCTGTTTTCGTAGTAATGATGCTTTTCCTTGGAGGCTTTATGTCGGGGGTAATCCCAGCAGACATTATTGACCAAGCAGGACTTACACAAATCGGTAGATGGTCTGCAGCTTTCATCATTTTCCATATGGGAACGATGATTAACATGAAGGAATTAATCAACGAATGGAGAACGGTGGTAACAGCTATTATTTCCATGCTGGTTGCGGTGATGGCAATCTTTG
>CAYUJY010000091.1:5314-7819 GCA_964445145.1 uncultured Peptoniphilaceae bacterium
AGTATTCCAATAGTAAATGGTGGAATAGTAGCGACACAAATTATGACTGCAGCTGCAACTGAAAAGGGCTTGGCGCTAGTTGCTGCCCTAGGTACCATAGTATATGCTACACAAAAGTTCTTTGGTACTCCATTTGCATCATATTTTGGGATGAAGGAAGCGGCAATAATAGTTGATGATTTTAGAAAAAATAAGGAATTAATTGCTAAGGGTCAGGCACCTAAAGCTGCTGAGGTAGTAATAAAAAATACCTTCTATGAAAGAAACAAGAAGTTTTACGGCAATTTTGTAAATCTTGGAATCACTGCTTTATTTGCATGGATTTCATCTGAATTGGGAAAAGCTACACCAGTAAGTTACTCAATATGGGCATTGCTATTGGGTGCAGTGGTTTGTCAATTGGGCTTAGTTCCAGAAAAAATACTAGACGTTGCAAAGAGCTCCGGGTTATTAAACATGGCGGTATTTGCAAGTATAATTCCGTCTTTAGCTTCTATTAAGCTAGAAGACATAGGTACCCTAAGCTTCCAAATTATTGTAATCTTCGGTGTAACCATGGTTGCGCTATATTTGGCATTTGGCGTATTGCCACTTTGGAAGATTATTGGTTCGAAAAACCTAGCACTCGGCGTCAGCGTGGCACAGTTATTAGGATTCCCTGCGACTTACTTGATTTCAAATGAAATAGCAGTTGCAGCTTCAGAAACCGACGAAGAAAGAGAAGCTATTATGGACGCCATCATGCCAAAATATGTGGTGGCAGGACTGGCAACCGTAACATCCATTTCAATACTAATGGCTGGTATTTTTGAAAAGTTACTATAGGAGTGAATTATGAAATTTAACGTACAAGATTATCCATACAATTCAAAACGGAATGTAATATATGCAAAAAATGGAATGGCTGCCTCAGGCAATCCCCAAGCATCAGCAGCAGGATTGGAGATATTAAGACGTGGTGGTAATGCAATTGATGCGGCTGTAGCCATGGCTGCAGCGTTGCCAGTGGTGGAACCAACGGGAAATGGTCTGGGTAGCGACTGCTTTGCACTTATATATTTTGAAGGAAAGCTCTACGGACTTAACTCAAGTGGGCCTGCACCCAAGGGACTATCCTATGAGTCCTTGGTAGAAAGGGGCTACGACAAAATTCCTTCCTACGGCGTGCATCCCATAGATGTACCAGGTTCTCCTGCAGGTTGGGCGGCGATGAGTGAGCGATTTGGAAAGCTGTCCTTTGAGGAAGTTCTACAACCAGCCATCGAATATGCAGAAGAAGGCTTCGTTGTACAACCCAACGTAGCAAGACTATGGAATGACGCATATAATACCTACTCTCAATTTAAAGATAAGGAAGAGTTCCAAGGTTGGTTTGACACCTTCTCCAAGGATAATAGAGCCTACGAAGCAGGTGAAGTATTTAAATCCCAAGATATGGCTGAGAGTTTAAAGAAAATCGCCCTGACAAATGCTAAGGATTTCTACGAGGGTGAGTTAGCAGATAAAATAGATGCATTTATGAAAGCACACGATGGGTTTTTATTTAAAGAAGATTTGATGGCTTATGAGCCTGAATGGGTAGACCCTATCGGAGTGAATTATCGTGGCTATGACGTGTGGGAAATTCCACCAAATGGACACGGAATTACGGTATTGATGGCACTTAACATTTTAAAGGGCTATGAGTTTAACTACAGGGATTCTGTAGATACAATGCACAAGCAAATCGAAGCGATGAAGTTAAGTTTCGTAGATACCCAAGAGTACGTTGCAGAGCCAAGTAGAATGACCGTGACCGTAGAGGAACTTCTCAGTGAAAAGTACGCTGAGGATAGGAGAAACCTAATTGGGGATAAGGCACTTATGCCAGAAATTGGAGACCCTAGCTATTCGGGAACAGTATATTTCGCTGCAGCAGATAAAGATGGCAATATGGTTTCCATGATTCAAAGTAATTATCGAGGATTTGGCTCAGGTATAGTAATTCCAGGAACTGGAATATCCTTAAACGATAGGGCTGAAAACTTTACTTTTAGACCAGGACATTCAAACTGCGTAGAAGGTGGAGTTAGACCTTATCACACAATTATACCTGCCTTTATCACAAAAGATGGCAAAGCAGTTTCAGCTTTCGGCATTATGGGTGGATTTATGCAGCCACAGGCACATATGCAGGTGGCAATGAACATGATTGACTTTAATCTAAATCCACAGGCTGCACTGGATGCTCCTAGGTGGCAATGGGTTGGAGGTAAAAAGGTGGAAGTGGAACAAGACACACCAAACCATTTGATACGAGAACTTCAACGCATGGGACACGATATTATCGTACAACCGGATCCATTCCATATGGGAAGAGGTCAAGTCATTATTCTAGATGAGGACAGTGGCGTGTTGATGGGTGGAACTGAAAAAAGAACTGACGGCTATATAGCAGCTTGGTAATGTAAGCTCCCTTGATTTTCAAGGGAGTTTTTTATTTTAATCATTATCTGTGTACAATCC
>CAYUJY010000092.1:0-574 GCA_964445145.1 uncultured Peptoniphilaceae bacterium
TCCTATCTACAGCTTTGCTTTTATTTCTCAGTATTAGTCTATCACCACTTCTAAATATAATATACCCAATAGTTATATCCTTATCAATATTAAATATTTTCTTTTGTAAGGGATTTCTGATATTATATTACCGGAGGGTGTTATGAGTATATTACAAGTTACTAATTTGAGCCATAATTACGGCGGAAGAGAAATATTAAGAAACGTAAACTTTAGACTTCTAAACGGTGAACACGTTGGATTAGTGGGACCCAATGGTGAGGGGAAGTCTTCATTTTTAAATATAATTACTGGAAAACTAATGCCCGATGTTGGTGAGATAGAATGGGCTAAGCGCGTTCGCGTTGGATACTTAGACCAACATTCATACCTAGAAGAAGGCATGACTATAAAGGATGTCCTTAAGGATGCATTTTCTTATCTATATGGGATTGAAGAAGAAATTGGAAATCTCTATATGGAGATGGGGGATGCTGACGAAAACAAGATGAACTCCCTACTTGAAGAAGTGGGAATGCTGCAGGATATGCTGGAGCATCACGACTTCTATTTAATAGATGCAAAAATCGATGAG
>CAYUJY010000092.1:605-7790 GCA_964445145.1 uncultured Peptoniphilaceae bacterium
AAGCTAGGTTTAGACACACCGGTAAACGACCTAAGTGGCGGACAACGTTCGAAGGTACTACTGTGTAAGCTTCTTTTAGAGAAGCCAGATATTTTATTATTGGATGAACCGACAAACTACCTTGATGAGGAACATATCGAATGGCTTAAGAGATATTTACAGAATTACGAAAACGCCTTTATATTGATTTCCCACGACATTCCATTTTTGAACTCAGTAATAAATCTCATATACCATGTGGAAAATATGGAGCTAAATCGCTATGTTGGAGATTATGACGAGTTTGAAAGACTCCATGAACAAAAACAAAATCAATTGGAAGCTGCATATAAGAAGCAACAACAAGAGATTCACGACTTAAAGGACTTCGTGGCGAGGAATAAAGCGAGGGTAGCCACGAGAAATATGGCAATGTCCAGACAGAAGAAACTAGACAAGATGGATCTCATTGAACTTCCTAAAGAAAAGCTAAAACCGGAATTTCACTTCGAAAACCAAGCTGCACCTGGAAGATTAATATTTGAAACCAAAAATCTCGTAATAGGATATGACAATCCTCTTACTAAGCCGTTAAACCTGCGTATGGATAGGGGACAACGAATTGCCGTAGTTGGAGAAAACGGAATGGGTAAATCCACCCTTATAAAAACTCTCCTGGGCATCATTCCATCCCTATCAGGCGACATTGAAAATGGGCAAAATATTGAGATTGGATATTTTGAACAAGAAGACGTGACGGATAACACTAGAACTGCCATAGAGGAAGTGTGGGAAGCATTCCCCAGCTATAACCAAGCACAAATTCGTGCCATGCTCGCAAAGTGCGGCCTCACCACAAACAACATCGAGACCCAAGTTAAAGTGCTAAGCGGTGGAGAGCAAGCTAAGGTCAGATTGTGCAAAATCATGAACAAGCCTACAAACATATTGATGCTGGATGAGCCTACAAACCATTTAGACCCAGATGCGAAGGAGGAATTAAAACGTGCCCTCCGTGAGTATAAGGGCGGAATATTTTTAATTTCCCATGAGAAAGAATTTTACGAGGATATAGCTACGGATATTTGGAGAATGGAAGATTTTAAATAGGAGATACCATGGATAAAATTCTAATAGTTGAAGACGATTCAGATATAAATAATTTATTGAAGGGAATTTTTGAACGACAAGGTTATGAAGTGCGACAAGCATTTTCAGGTACGGAAGCTATGTTTTACAATAGCGACGAGTTTGATTTGCTAATTTTAGACCTAATGCTACCAGGCATGACGGGGGAAGAGGTTATATCCCAAATTAGAGTACAAAGCTCCGTACCGATAATCGTAATTTCTGGGAAGACCACCTTGGAAGATAAACTTAACCTTCTAGAACTTGGAGCAGATGATTATATAATTAAACCCTTCGAGCAGGCTGAAGTCTTGGCTAGGGTAAATGCTGCCATCAGAAGAAGCAAGTTGACCAAAGGCGATGTTATGTCTGAGGATGTATTAAAATACAAAAATATTACCTTATATCCAGATAAATACGAAGTATATATGGAATCAGAAAAGTTAGAACTGACCCAAACTGAGTTTTCAATTTTGATGCACATGATGAAGCACTCAGAGAATGTTCACACCAGAGATGATTTATATACTGCCATTTGGGGAGACTCATACTTCGGTGGCGACAACGCAATTACAGTACACATCAGCAACCTACGTAACAAGCTCAGACTAAAGACAGGCGAAGATGTCATCACTACCGTTTGGGGCGTGGGGTATAGACTTAAATAAATGAAATCAAATCCCGAAAATTATTCGGGATTTTTTGTGCTTAATATTTCATAGAAGTTTCTTAAGGTTTTCTTAATAAATTGTTTATTATTTCAAAAGGTTTACTTTAAGTACATAGGTTATTATAATCCCAGGAGGTAGATTAAATGGAATCTATAATAAAAGTAACGAATCTTACAAAGATCTACAAGTACCAAAAAGCAGTTAATAAAGTAAATTTAGATATTAAAAAAGGCGAGATTTATGGTCTCGTTGGAAAAAACGGAGCAGGAAAGAGCACAATCTTAAAAATGCTGACGGGTTTAACGAATAAAACCGAAGGAAGTATAAGTCTATTTGGGAATGAAACCACGTGGTTTAAGGAACGGCACAGAATGGGAGCCATAATTGAAAATCCAGAGTTGGTTCCTGCCTTAACAGGTAGAGAAAATTTAGAATATTTTAGAATTCAAAGGGGAATCGTGGACAAATCTGTGGTGTCAGACGCTCTGGAGAGTGTAGGATTACAACATGTGGGAAAGAAAAAATTTAAAAACTATTCCGTAGGTATGAAACAAAGATTAGCGCTTGCACTAACCCTAATGTCAAATCCAGAAGTATTGATTCTTGACGAACCTACAAGTGGAATTGACCCAGAGGGAATCGTTGAAATCAGAAAGCTATTAAAGCATCTATCAGAAGACAAGGGAGTTACCATAATAATCAGTAGCCACATACTTTCTGAAATAGCAAATCTGGTAACTCGCGTTGGTATAATCGACAAGGGAGAAATTATCGAGGAGCTAGACCTGGGAGAAATTTACGATAAATCCAGCGAATTTGTAATGCTAGACACTTCGGATAATGCCAAAGCACTGGCTATAATTGAAGGTAATTACGAGATAGACCGCATGGAAGTAAATGGCAAAAATCAAATTTTAATCTATGACAATTTTGAAATTATGGAAGATGTTATAAAAAAATTGGTATTAGAAAATATTGGCATCAAAGAAGTAAGACGCGAGCACAAGAGCTTGGAGGACTATTTCTTGGAAGCAACGGGAGGTCATGAAATTGTTTAGCTACGTACAATCAGAAATATACAGATTTAAAAAAGCGAAAGGTTTTGTAACATTTTTAGCCTTGATTATGTTGGGAATTGCACTTACGTTTTTGATAGTGGTAACGGGAAATATGTCACCTAATAAACTTCAAGTGGAAGTGTTGAATACAATTTCTTATTACCTAGACTTGGGGCTTGTGCTGGTTCCCATTATATTGGTACCGATGGTTTATAAATCCAGAGGACCCCAAACCCAAATAATTGGTTATGGGATGAGTAGGGAAAGACATGTAATTGGAGATTATTTAGGCTTAGTATTTCTAATACTGAAATTTGCTGTTATTATGGTGATAGTTAGCTATCTGCTTTACTTTGGCGGAAGAGCAATTTTCCCAGGTACGGTGATAGAAGAGAGTCTCGAGATGTTTTTGTTATTGGTACTTAGGGTATTGCCGGCAACCATCGCCCATGGTGCTATCGCCTTGGGATTAACATTCGCTACTGGAAGACCTGCAGTTGGAAACACACTATATATTTTTCTACTGTTACTACTTCCACAACTACTCAGCGCCGCAGCCATGTATAACGACATAGTTATGAAAATATTGGGGATTTACGAATATTCACCACAATCATTGTATTTACAATATTCAGGTAATTTGAGGTACGGGGATGTTCCTGGCGGTACTACTATTGGATGGTTGCCATATCTGGGCATAATGGCTATAATAATAGCAGTATTTATGGCAATAGGAATCATTTTTTACAAGAAAAAAGAAATTTAAATTAAAGGAGGGAGCGAAATGTATTGGGTATTGGGAACTGTCATTTTGCTTCTTCTTTCGTTTTTGATAATGTATTTGTATCAAGTTAGTCAGATAATTCGCCAACTAAAAACCATTAGGAGAGAAGAAAAAACTAACAAGCTAATACAAATTGAGATGAATGGATTGGGGATGAATAAGCTCGCTAAGGAAATTAATGAGCTTATTTTGTCGGATAGAAATCGTGAAGTGGACATACAAGATGAAAAAAAGAAAATCAAGCAACAAATTTCCAGTATTTCCCACGATTTCAGAACACCTCTAACATCCATTATCGGCTACATTGACTTTATAAAAAACGAAGAAGACAAAGAAAAAAGAGACGAGTATTTAGACATCGTCCATAGAAAATCCATACAATTAAAAAGACATATCGACGAGTTTTACGAAATGAGCTTAATAGAAGATGAAAGCTATGAAATCCAAATGGAACAAATTCATCCTGGAACTATTTTGGAAGACGTGCTTTTAGGGCTTACAAACAGTATTGAAAAAAGGGGAATAAAGCTACAAGTAGACATCAATTCTGATTCTTCAATATTGGGAAATACAAATAGCCTAGCGCGGGTATATACAAACTTAATTCAAAATATTATTCGCTATGGAGAAAACAACTGTTATATTTTCCATGGAATAAAAAACGACAAGCTAATTACAATTTTCAATAACGAGGTTCGGGACCCCAGTGGGATAGATCAGAGTAGATTTTTTGATAAGTTCTACACGGCTGACAGTAGCAGAACCAAAAGCAACAGCGGATTGGGATTATATACTTCAAAAATTTTAATAGAAAAGATGAAGCACAATATCGAGGTATCCATAAGCGGAAATAATGTAATTATCATAATTACCTACAAGGAGAAGGAGATATGATAAACTATGTGATTTCAGAAATCTATAGGGTTGCGCATTTAAAGTCATTCTACGCTGTAAATTTAATTGGAACAATCTATGTGTTGTTCTTGGGAATTAGTGACCAATTGCACGACAATTTTGAAAACTATTTTTATGGGATGCTTATGACTAGCGTAGTAATTATGCCCCTCATAATAACCTTATATATAAAAAAGAGCAGAGATGTGGAAGGTTTGATTGCCAGCTATAGGTTTACAAAGACAAATATGGTCCTGGGGGATTTTTTTGCAGGAAACACTCTGCTGGCAATTATGTATTTATATTATTTTTTGGTAGTATCGGGACTGAGATATTTCGTATTTGACTCGATTGGTGACTTCAATGTAATGGAAGCTATTTTGATATCCTATGTAATTTGTGTGTCCATGAATGGGATGATGATAGGCTTAAGCTATATTGGAAACAGGGTGTTTTCAGTAACATTCACATTTTTGTTTTTCAACTACATTGGGTTGACGGTAGATGAGATTATTGTGAGTACTCCTCTGCTGGAATTTCTCAACTACCATTCATCATTAACTGCGTTTGAAAGGCTAGTTGGAACTAATATGGGTAGTATTTACATTATAAAAAGCTTGTTTACGAACCTTTTAATTTTTGCAGGTGGATTTTTATACCTAGGCTCCTTTGTGTACAACAAAAAGAGAATGTAACAAAATATTACTTCAATCATTTAACAATTGATTCAAATTTCCTGCCACTTTGATATAATGTTATTAGGGAGGAAGTTATGAAGAATTTTAAGCATGCTTTAGTAAACACCATGCCAGTTTTGGCAAGCTACTTATTTTTGGGAATTGCCTTCGGTATGCTACTTGTTAAAGAGGGTTATTCACCTATTTTTTCATTGGTCTGCGGACTTGTAATTTATGCAGGCTCCATGCAAATGGCATTAGTGCCACTTTTGGTGAGCCATGCACCACTTTATTTAATTGGTATTATGACGCTTTTTATAAATGGCAGGCATATGTTTTATGGCATAAGTTTTTTAGAAAGATTTAAAAGAATGGGAATAAAATTTCCGTACATGGTATATACCACCACTGATGAAACCTATTCCGTGTTATGTAATATCCAATATACGGAGGATGTGGACCCATCCCAAGTAGATTTTTATGTACACGTAATTTGCCATGTGGTTTGGTCGCTTAGCTGTTTTTTGGGTTCCATACTCGGTGGAATTTTACCAATGGGCTTAGAAGGTATCGAGTTTTCTGCCACTGCATTTTTCGTCACGGTTGTGGTGGAACAACTTAGGAATGCTCCATCTAAAGTACCATTTTTTATCGGACTGTTTTCAGCTATTATATTTTTATTTCTACTCGGACCGTCCAAGTTTATCGTTCCGGCGTTGGCAGTCAGCGTAATTGCGCTTATGGTGGCGAAGGATAGAATTTATCTAAGGAGGAAAGCATGAGCGAAACCATGTATTTAGTAGCTGCGGTGTCCATTACAACAATTTGTACGGTAATAACCCGCGCTATACCCTACGTTTTGTTTAAAGGTGATGAAATACCTGCGGACATAGGCTATTTATCGAATGTACTTCCATCATCTATAATGGTTGTATTAGTAATATTTTGTATTAAACACATAAATTTAGCCGTCTATCCCAATGGGGCACCGGAACTAATTTCGGTTGCAGCAGTTGCTATATTGCAACACTTTGGGAAAAATTTATTGATTAGTGTTGTATTAGGTACGCTTTTATATATGGCACTAATTGGATTAATTTTTTAATAAAAAGCTTAAACTATAAAATTAGGGTATATATAGTGTGAGAAAATCATTAAAAAAATTAGGAGGAGATTTATGAACACATACAAATTAAGCGACAAACTAGAAAAGGCACTAAACAAGCAAGTAACTTTGGAATATGATTCTGCATTTATTTACAGAGGAATGGAAATATTTTTCCAAGATATGGGAGCAAAAGGTACTACCCATTTCTTCAACCAACAAACAAAAGAAGAAGTAGAACATGCTGAAGACTTTACGCAATTTATTTTAGACGTTGGTGGAAAGATTGATATTGGTGGACTTAATAAGCCAGCTACAGAATACAAATCATTCTTAGAAGTATTTGAAGCAGCATTAGCACATGAGAAGGTAGTTACAGAAAGCATTAGAGGAATTCTTGAAATAGCTATTGAAGAAAAGAACTATGCAGCTGAAAACTTCCTTAGAAAATATGTTGACGAGCAAGTGGAAGAAGAAGATACTTTCACAGGCTTAGTAGACCAATTGAAGTGGATTGGAGACGATGTTGCGGCATTGCTACAATTCGACAAACAATTAGCTGGAAGATAAGACTAATTTTCATATGTAATGAAACAAAAAGCCCGAGAAGGATGTAAAAATCCTCCAAGGGCTTTATTTTTTGTTGAAATATTCCTCTATTCTCAGCATTGCAGTTTTAAAGGTTTCAGGATTTACTGTAGTTCCAACCCTAAAGCTGTTTGGAATTTCGAAGGTATCCCCAGGCACCACATATACACCTACGTCTTTTAGTAACTCCATTGCCAATGTAAAGCTATCTAGATTTAGGTCAAAGTGAATTAATGCAGTAGTACCTCCTCCAGGTCTCACGTAACGTAAGCCTTCACATCTATTTATTATCTCGTCTAAA
>CAYUJY010000093.1:0-7766 GCA_964445145.1 uncultured Peptoniphilaceae bacterium
GTCTGACTACGGATCAGAAGGCCGGGAGTTCGAATCTTCTAGGGTGCACCATAAATCCTCAACGAAAGTTGAGGTTTTTTATTGCATTGATTTTTATTTATGATACGATTGACATATTGAAAAACAATAAATAAATATCGAAAATAAATAAATGCATAGGTATGAGGTTAATATGAAAGTTAAACTTATACAACCTTAAATGAAAAAAAGACCCATGGATACAGAATTAAAATAAAAATGGCACCACATTTAGTACTTCTTACAGTTGCAAACATAATAAGGGGAACTTGTGAAGTAAGTATGGAAAATAAAAACATAAGAGCTATAGATTATAATGATATTCCTGAAATCGTTGGAATAACAGTGACTGTAGATGTACTACCTAGGGCAATTGAAATATCTAAGGAATTTAGAAGTAGGGGGAGCATAGTTGTAGCAGGTGGGATTCATGTAACGACTGCACCAGATTCCATTACAGATGATGCTTTTGATGTACTTTATAAGCTATCCGGAGGGCAAAAGCAACGGCTTGCAATAATTAGAGCTCTGACCATGGAACCGGACGTAATACTGTTAGACGAGCCCACCAGTGCTCTATATCCAGAGATGGTGAAAGAGGTTTTAGATGTTATAAGAAGCCTTGTGAAATCCGGTATGACAATTATAATCGTAACCCACGAGATGGCATTTGCGAAAAAGATTTCGGACCGTGTACTGTTTATTGATGAAGGTAGAATTTTAGAGGAAGGAACTCCAACGGAAATTTTCAATAGTCCTAAAGATGAACGAACGAAGGAATTTCTAAGAAAAGTTCTGTAGGTAAGAAAAATATTAGTATTCTCCACTTTGGGTAATATACTTATATGTATTAAAATAATTAAACAAAAAATAGGAGGATTTATGAACGAATTTATCAAACAACTTAACGAGCATAGAACCATAAGAGAGTTTACAGGTGAGAAAGTAAGCCAAGAAATATTAGATACTCTATTTGATTCATTAATGAGGACTGCTACCAGTAACGGATTGCAACAAGCTAGCATAATTAGGGTCACGGACCCTGTGAAAAAGGACTTAATTTCAAAGGTTAGCAATCAAGAGTATGTAGCCAGAGCTACTGAGCTACTTATATTTGTGGCAGATAGTTATAGAAATGCAAGGCTCGTACAAGATAATGGAGAGAATATAGAAAAAGAGTCAGATGTAGACATATTTTTCCAAGGCTATACGGATGCTGCACTCTTGGCACAAAATGCCACTAACATTATAGAATCCCTAGGAATGGGAGCAGTTTATTTAGGGAGTATATTAAATGATGCTGAAGAAATAATAAAAATACTTGAGCTTCCTGAGTTAACTTTTCCAGTTGTAGGCATAGGATTTGGATATCCAAACCAAGAACCACAACTAAAGCCTCGAATGGACAAAGCGTTTAGAGTTTTTGAAAATAAATATGAAGTCTTTGATAATTATAAAGATAAATTGAAAAGCTATGATGAAGAAATGACCTCATATTACGACTTAAGGGAGTCCAATAGGAGAGTAGAAACTTTTTCTAACCAAGTAATTAAAAAACTGAAAAATCCAATTCCAAAACGATCCAAACTAATAGAGATTGCAATTAAAAATGGATTTAAATTGTAAAATTTATATTAAGCAAAAATTACTTTAGAACACATTTATTTAATGGACTCTAATGGCTAAAATTAGGGATAATTAATTGCAAATAATTTGAAAAGTATTTTCGAAACAAATTGAAATATCCAATTATTAGGAGTATAATGCTTTGATGATAGGAGAGAAAATGAGAAAATTATTTCAAAAATTTAAAGATATTCCCTTAAACCCACCGCTGTTTTTAACAATAGGGTTTGGAATTTTAATATTATGTGGTGGATTGATACTAAACCTCCCAATTATGACGAAAAGTGGCGAGTCAGTGGGCTTTATTAATGCATTGTTCACTGCAGGTTCTGCTTCTTGTGTTACGGGGCTAGTGGTTGTAAACACTGGACAATATTGGAATTTTTGGGGACAACTTGTTATTATTACATTGATTCAAATAGGTGGGTTGGGAATTATGACCCTAGCTACACTTTTTCCGATAGTAATGAGAAGACGTATCGGTCTAGCAAGCAGACAAATTATTAAAGAGCAACTAAATGTTGAAACCATGACTGGTATGGTTAGACTGCTAAAATATGTAATCACATTTACATTTACTATCGAAGCAATTGCTGCGATAGCTATGTCGACTAGATTTATCCCGGCATATGGCTTGAAAGATGGAATTTGGGCTTCAATATTTCATTCAATTTCGGCATTTTGTAATGCTGGTTTTGATATTACAGGTGACTCCATAGTTCCGTTCCAAAGTGATTTTGTAATAAACTTCACGATTATGGCTTTAATAGTCATTGGTGGCTTAGGTTTTATGGTTACACAAGAATTGCTAAACATTAAGCACATGAGAAACCTAAGCGTCCACGCGAGGATTGTATTGATAGTAACGACTATACTTATAGTAGGTGGAGCTGCAATATTTTTCTTGCTTGAGTACAATAATCCAGATACCCTAATGGGACAAGGTCTCTATACACAAGTATTAGAGTCGTTTTTCCAATCAGTAATCACAAGAACGGCAGGGTTTTACAGCGTGGATATTTCGAAAATTAGAGATGCTTCTGCATTTTTGATGATAATACTCATGTTTATTGGTGGCTCACCTGGATCAACCGCCGGCGGTCTTAAGACTACAACATTTGGTATATTATTTTTGGCGATGATTTCAGTTATTAGAGGCGAGGATGAAACCGTAGTATTTAATAAGCATATCAACAACAAAACTGTAATAAAGGCATTGGCATTAGTAATGATAAGTTTAATGATAGTTATAGGAATTTCCTTTATGCTAACTATAACTGAAGAATTCAAATTTATCGATATTTTATTAGAAGTAGTATCAGCATATGCAACTGTTGGACTTACCAGGGGAATTACACCAGGCCTTTCAGACTTTGCTAAAGTGATTATAACATTCACCATGTACATGGGAAGAGTCGGTCCATTAACTATGGCATTTGCAATAGGCAAGAAGGCTGATGTTACAAAATTGAGATACCCAGAAGCTAATATAAGCGTGGGTTAGGAGGAAATTAAATAAATGCAAGAATCAGTAATAGTTTTTGGTGCGGGAAGATTTGGAACATCCTTAGCAACCACATTGTTTGATCATGGTGTGGAAGTTATGGTGGTGGACCATGATTATGATTTGATACAAGGATTAGCCACAAAGGTGACGACTGCTATACAATGTGATTTAACAGATGCGGCTGCAGTAAATGAGTTGGGAATATCTAACTTTGATATTGCCGTAATAGCAATTGGGAGCAATTTAGAGGCTTCCATTATGGCGACACTGTCCTCAAAGGATAGAGGAGTCCCTAGGATTATCGCAAAGGCATCTTCAGAGATGCAAGCCAGAATACTTCAAAAGCTTGGTGCAGACCAAATTATTTACCCTGAGATTGATATGGGGGAAAGATTGGCACGCTCCTTAAGTGGCAGTAATTTGATGGAATACATTCATTTTAGCGATGAATATAGCATTATTGAAGTGAAAGTAAAGAAGGAATGGATAGGTAAAAACTTGATTGAAATAGATTTTAGAAATAAGTACCACCTAAACGTAATTGCTTATAGAAGAAATAAAAATACAATAGTTTCGCCTTCAGCTAAGGAACCACTGGAAAAGGACGACATCTTAATACTTATCGGTGAAGAAAAGTATATAGATGCATTAACAATCCATGCTTAATTATATAAAGAGTGAGGACAACGGAAAGCTACGATTCCTAAGGAGTTTAAAGCAAAAGAAAATTAGAAACAAGGAATCAGTTTATATCATCGAAGGCGAAAAGGTAATTATTGAAGGCTTAGAAATGGGAGTGAAAATGCGGGATATTTTCATTTCAGAATCCTTCTTAAATAACAGATGGAATAATATTTCCGGTGATACAAAGGGTGTAAAGGTAAATGTACTTTCAGATATTATTTTTGAAAAGACAGCCGATACTGTAAATACCCAAGGAATCCTAGCCATTGCCGAATCCCATACTAAGTCATTAGAAGAAATTTTACCCTTTGGAAGATATATATTATTAGATGGACTTAACGACCCAGGGAATATGGGCGGTATAATAAGGTCTGCAGATGCATTTTCCTTCGATGGAGTGATAATCGGACCAAATTGTGTAGATCCATTCAACGAAAAGGTCATTAGATCCACCATGGCGTCTATATTTAGAACAAACTTGTATATTATGAAGTCGAAGGAGGAAATTTCCCTTCTTAAAAAGAAAATGTTCAGGATATATGCAACTGCTTTGTCTGAAAAGAGCTTAAGTATTTTAGATATGGATTTGAAAAATAATATAGTGATTATCATTGGCAACGAAGCCAATGGAGTATCTGAATACTTCTTAAATGAATCGGATGAAAATGTGATAATTCCCATGACGGGAAATGCTGAATCATTAAATGCTAATGTAGCTGCATCCATATGCATGTATGAATCCATGAGGCAACGGTCATAGCGGCGATTTGTGTGGTGGATAAAAATCTACCTGAGAATATAAAAATTACATTGGAGAAGAAGGGGTTTATAGTTATCCCTTCTCTACAGCTATCAACTATGGAAGGCGCACTTTCAACACATCCAGATATACAGCTATGCAAAATTTCAGAGAAGCTCGTAGTAGTAGAGCCGTCTACATTTGAATATTATTTAGGACAACTTTCACCCTATGGGATTAAGGTTATAAAAGGAACTACTAGGGTAGCTACGGGATATCCAAAGGATGTGCCTTATAATTTAGCCACCAATGGGAATATAGCCATACACCATTTCAAGTACACAGACAAAGCTATACTAGAAAACATGGAGTGCAATAGAATCCAAGTAAAACAAGGATATGGCAAATGTAATACGTTATTTGCAGAAGATGCTATTATCACCTCTGATTTTGGAATATATGCTAAAATAGATGGGAGAAAGTTATTGATAAGCCCTGGAAATATTCAACTGGAAGGGTATGAATATGGATTTATAGGTGGCGCTTCAGGATATTTTGGAAAACTATATTTCATAGGTAATTTACATAGCCACCCAGACTTTGACAAAATTGATAAGTTTTTAATAGAATGTAATATAGAGTACGAATCATTGGGATTAGGGATACTACAAGATTACGGGTCCTTAATATTTTTTTAGAAAGGGAGAAAATATGAGAGAAATAGTAAAACCTTCGATATTACCTGGATTTATGGAGTTAACACCACAGGACCAAATATTGTTTAACAAATTGATGGACACAATCAGGATGAACTTTGAAAAATTCGGATTTTTACCACTTGATACACCAGTTTTAGAAAAAAGTGAAATTTTACTTGCTAAGGGTGGTGGAGAGACGGAGAAACAAATTTACAGATTTAGTAAGGGCGACACGGACATGTCCATGAGATTTGACTTAACTGTACCCCTAGCTAGATATGTGGCAATGAGATATTCCGACTTGAGCTTCCCATTTAGAAGATACCAAATCTCCAAGGTATATAGGGGTGAGAGAAACCAAAAGGGAAGATACAGAGAGTTTTATCAAGCGGATATTGATGTAATAGGAAATGAGACCCTAGATATAATAAACGATGCTGAAATTCCATCCATTATTTATGCCATATTTAAGGACTTGGACTTTGGAAAATTCACCATAAGATTGAATAATAGAAAAATACTTAATGGTTTTTTCAACAGTCTAGGAATTGAAAATTCTCAAGATATCCTTAGAATCGTAGATAAGCTGGAAAAAATTGGTGAAAAAGAAGTTAAAAAAGAGCTTAAAGAAATTTCCATAGACGATAATGCCGTTGACTCTATTATAGAATTTATGACGATCAGAGGGACAACCGATGAGAAAATCTCTAAATTACGCGCTATGAATGTTGAAAATGAACGCTTCAATACTGGCGTTGATGAAATGGAACAAATTTTCGAGTATATGGGAACCTTCGGTGTAGATGAAAATTATGTTGATTTTGACTTAACGATAGCTAGGGGCTTGGATTATTACACTGGAACTGTTTATGAAACCAAGCTAGATGATTATCCACAACTGGGCTCTGTTTGTTCTGGTGGAAGATATGAGGATTTAGCAGGATACTATATAAATCAAAATCTTCCTGGCGTAGGAATTAGTATTGGATTAACTAGGCTGTTTTATCAACTTAAGGATGCAGGTATTATAAAAAATGAAGATAACTCCTTAAGCCAAGTTCTCGTAATTTCCTTTGACGAATATAAGAATGAGGGAATTGAATTGGTAACAAAACTTCGAGAAGCGGGAATATATTCGCAATTATATACGGAAAATGGAAAACTTCAAAAGAAGATGAAGTATGCAAATGCGCTAAATATACCTTATACAATCGTTTTAGGAGAGTCAGAAGTTAAGGAAAATATATATACCTTAAAGAATATGCACACAGGAGAACAAACGGTAGGTAGTATTTCTGAATTAATTTCTTGCTTAAAGTAGAATATTTTGGTAATATATAATATGTTGATGGGACGAGTAAATGTATGGAATTTTTAGAGAGAGGGATGGTTGGTGAAAATCCCTAAAGAAAATACATTGAAAACTAACCCGGAGCGTGAGTCTAATAAACTACGGTGACGCGATATAGTCTTTAGAGTAAAACTAAGGTGGAACCACGGTGCTATCGTCCTTTCGGATGCTAGCACCTTTTTTGTGAGACTTCACAGTGAAACGAGTCTGATAAGACGAAGTTGAACTGATGAGGATCATACGCAAAGAATTTCCAAGAATCGAGCTTGAAAAGCGAAGATGATTGGTGAAATTCGACTGAGACTGAGTTTCATTTTTAGGAGATTATTATGATAGAAGTAAAAAACTTAATAAAGGAATTTAAAGTCGATGGCAAAGTTTTTCGAGCTGTAGACGACGTTTCTTTTACGGTAAACAAAGGTGAGGTATATGGGGTAATCGGACTTAGTGGAGCAGGGAAATCCACACTGATACGATGCTTAAATAGACTTGAGGAGCCTACTAGCGGAACGGTTTCAATTAATGGAACGGTGTTGAATACTTTAGGAAAAAATGAATTAAATCTAGCTAGGCGAGACATCGGCATGATATTTCAAAGCTTTAATTTGTTTAACCAAAGGACCGTTGCAGAAAATATAGCCTACCCACTACAAATTAGTGGCATGGCTAAGGAGAAAATAAAAAAAGAAGTTGATGACCTTCTAGATTTTATAGATTTAAAGGACAAGAAAAATTCTTATCCTTCTGAGATATCCGGAGGACAAAAGCAGAGGGTGGCCATAGCCAGAGCCTTAGCTACCAAGCCTCAAATACTCCTAAGCGATGAATCCACTTCTGCACTGGATCCTGCCAACACTGAACAGATATTGAATTTGCTAAAGCGAGCAGTAGAGAGATACGGCATGACCATAATAATGATAACCCACCAAATGGAAGTCGCAAAAAACATATGCGACCGCATAGCAGTAATGGAGCATGGAAAGATAATCGAAGAAAATACAGTGGAAAATATTTTCAATTTCCCACGCACAGAAAGAACTAAATCCTTTATAAGATCCCTACCTGATGTGGTGGCGGAAAGCATATTTAACCCTGAAGACTTCAGCGGAAGATTGTTCAGACTAACATTTTCTAAAGAAAACT
>CAYUJY010000094.1:0-7640 GCA_964445145.1 uncultured Peptoniphilaceae bacterium
GAGCGTTCGCCTCCTAAGCGAAAGGCCGTGGGTTCGACTCCCGCCGCGAACACCAATTAAAAATAGCTGAAAACCTTTAAATAGAGGGTTCTCAGCTATTTTGTTTTAATGTATTTCAAATTAGTATTAGCTTACAAAAGTTAAGATATAGGCTGTAATTGTCAATCCAAACAATTTCATATATACATTTTAATAAACTTAAAATGCGTCTTTACCTTAGTCAGAAAAGACTGTTACACAAAACTATATACACAATTTATGCCATTGTAAACATACCCTTATCAGAGAATACTATAGTATAATTTTTGATAGCTTATTATGATATAATAAAATCAATCTTGCAACTTTCCATTTTTCCTATGGTAGTTAAAAAAATTCATCGGCTTAAGGAGGATATTTAAATAATGGACAATATAAGATATTTGGTATCGGTTTTACTATATCTTATACGATTAGTTTTATCTGGAGTATAATTCTAAAAATAGAGAAAAAACTTACAATAAATAATGTCTTAGGTGTTGTTATTGTCTATGGATTCGGATTTTATACCGAATTGAAGAATATTTTAACTAGACCGTAAATTTATTTACTAATTCTTTGCACGCAAAGGAGTTGCATAAAATTAGTCTTCGTTTCTAAATAATTTGTTACTATTTTCCTGGATTTTATAACTAATAAGACGGATGATACAATCCTGTTGGCTCGTAGTAATTGTCTTTTATATATGTGAACCCTAATTTTTTAACTAGGTCTCTTGATGCTGAGTTATTTGGATTGTGGTCTGCGAATAATAATATGGCATTTAGGTTATTAAAGGCATATTGAATTACTGCATTTGCTGCTTCTGTAGCATAGCCTTTTCCCCAATATTTTGGTAATAGGTGGATTCCTATTTCATATTTATCTTTTTCATAAGGTCTAAAACCACAGCAGCCAATCAGCTCTTCTGTTTCTCTATGAAAACATGGCCAATATTGAATTCCATAGTTTTCATAGTTTGAAATTTCAGTTTCCAATCTTTTTTCAATCATTTCATTTGTAAATTCACCATGGGCACTTATTTATTTTGTAACCTCTGGCTCTCCCCACAACTCAAAAGCCAAATTTATATCGTCAAGGTTCCATATTGAAAATTTAATTCGTTCGGTCTCCATAATATAATCCCTAGTCATGATAATTCCTCCTAGATTAAGTCATAAAATATACAATTTTTCTGCGTTAGCATATTTTCTGTATGGAAATTATGAAGCATATTACTCTTCTGATTTATCGTAGAGAGCCTCATTATCATATTTTCCTCCATTTACACAATGTCCAACTTTAAATCCCCATCTTTTATCCATCCAATTTTTCTTAGAATATTTCCAATTATTGGGGTTAGTATCATTGGAATTCCTATATATAATATAAGTATTCCAAGCCATACTCTTGTACTTCCACCCATTGTATTTAAGGTCTCTATTATTCCAACTAGTCCGCTGGTGCCCATTCCTGATCCAATGGGGCTGTTTTCCATCTTGAACAATACGGTTGCCATGGGGCCTGTGATTGCAGATACGATAACTGCAGGTATCCAACATTTTGGGTTTTTAAATAGATTTGGTATTTGTAACATCGATGTCCCCAGACCTTGGGCTGCGATACCTCCCCATCCATTTTCTTTGAAACTTAAAAATGCAAATCCTACCATGTGGGCACAACAACCGGCAGTGGCTGCACCACCAGCTAATCCTGATAGCCCTAGCATCATACAAAGGGCTGCGCTACTTATTGGCAAGGTTAATACGATTCCAACCACTACAGAAATCAAAATCCCCATCAACAACGGTCTCAAGGTTGTGGCATACATGATAAATGCCCCTGTACCTTCCATAAATGCGCCTATTGGAGGTCCCACTATGGATGCTATTAAAACTCCCATAATAATCGTTATTGCAGGAGTAAGGACGATGTCGATTTTTGTTTCTTTTGAGATAAGTTTTCCAAATTCCGCACCTACTAATGCTGCACAATATGCTCCAGCTGGACCGCCCAACATATTCCCAGCAGTGCCGGTAATTGTGGATGCAAATAATACCAAGGGAGGTGCTTTTAGTCCAAATGCTACTGCTACTCCTATGGAAGCCCCTGTCATTTGTTGAGCTATGGGCCAAATTGTTTCACTCAAAAATGAAATATTTAGCTGTTTTCCCAAGGTGTTAAGTATCGTTCCCACTAGCAAGGATGCAAAAAGACCATATGCCATTAAGCCTAGGGCTTCTATAAAGTATCGTTGAAAGGATATTTCAATATTTTTTCTTTTTAAAAAAGTTTTAAATTTTGAATTTTCTTCTTTGTTTAAATTATTAGTCATTTTTTCCTCTTATCTGGGAGCTTAGAAATTTATTTAAATGCCCTAAACGTATCACCATGTACTAAGTCCAAGTTTTTCTTGTATTTTCCATAGTGTGCGTAGCAGTAGGCTTCTCTCGTAGTATTTCTCCATTGGGATAGTGTAAATTGCATCTTCATTGTTCCAAATTCTCTGGAAATAGTTTTCGATTTCAGAATGTGTCTTTGAATTTTTTTCTAAGTCTAAGTAAAGGTCAGTTTCTAAATTAAAGTTTCTTAAATTTCTTCTAGTAAAATTTGCACTACCTAAAATTGCTATTGGATTCTCATCCTTATACTCAAAATAAGCCATTTTTGTATGGTATTGTTCCCCAGTTGTGTTGTACCATTTTACTTTTAGGCTTGGAAATTTTTCAATCAACTCGCTAAGCGCCGGTCGATTGGGACTTCCATTTTTTTCCAATCCAAAGGCATCTTTATTTAAATCTGCAACTATACGAACTTCAACGCCCCTTTTAGTAGCTTCGCCCAGTTCCTCTAGGACATTAAATTCCGATATGTAAAATATTCCAATCCAAATTTTATCGCCCTCAGTAGTTTTCTTTAAATTGTACATTAAACTGTTATAAATTTCTTCCTCTGTTATTACAGCTAGCTTTGTTTTGGATTCTTCGCATTTTTTGCTTTTCCAATTGGATATCAACTCTGGTGGATTTTCCATTAATATTAGCTCGGTCTTTATTAAATCCTCCATGGCCTCTCCATAAAACCGTATGGCTACGTTGGAATGAAGGGAGCTTGGGTCGTGGGGGTTTGCTGATGCCACGATTGCACTATTTTCTGTGACAAATACTTTTCTGTGATTACCCTTAAAGTTTGCCAGCTTTATTATGGAGCGAACATTTACCTTTGGTCCATTTTTGTCAAGAAGGTTAGGTATCCAGCCTATTCCACCCGTCCCCAACCACTGTAGATATACTCGATAAAATCCAGACACTATGTAGTTACTGTCTTGCATCATGTTTAGGTCGGTTATAACTACTTCTACTCCCGCTTCCCTTAATTTTTTTAAGTTGCGCTGTTCATATGCGCCATAGAAATTGTTTATGGGGTCAGTTATGAGTATTATGGGCATCGACGGGTTTTCATTTCGCTTTTGTATTAATAACTCAGTCATTTCTGAAACCTGGGGTGGGTAAATAATATCACCCTTCGTGTAATCGTCGTTGTATAAAAAAATATCCAGAAGTATAAACTCTTTAGCAGACCGTATCAATTCCGTTTCTGCATCAAAAATAGTTTGTTCAAATATCCTTTCACCATTTTTTTCATATGTGAGGTCGTACAAAAATTCCACATTTTCCGCATTGTATAGTGGGCTGCGATAGCTTGTCCCTGGTGGATTTTTTGTAAAATAACTTATTAAAATTGGTACTAAAATAAATAATAAGATTAAAATTGTTTTTTCCATAATTTTCTCCCTTAGAACATCCAGTTCCTTATATCAAAATTAGACTTTTTAATACTATCATTATATCACGACACAAAAATATAGGCTCAGTTGAAATTCAATATCACAAAATACCTGAATTCAAATTGTTAATAATATATTTACAAATGGTTACAAAATGTTAGAATTGTTGAATATAATTTAATTTTGTGTTAGGTTTATATCAATATTATTAATTACTAAGGCGGACAATTATGGAAACTAGAACTGAATTCAACTACCCTTTTAATAATGTCAGTAAAAATTTGGAATTACTAGAAGATATGGCTAGAGAGGGATGGATTTTAAAAAATAAAGGGTCTTTTAAAAATACTTACATAAAGGGAGAACCCCAAAATTTAAAATATTTCATTTTACCTAAAAAAGTGTTAAAAAATGAAAATGAAATAGTTAGTCGTTTGAATAGCTCGGGATGGAAAATTGTGGAAAATAGCTTCTCAAATTACGTATATGCAATTGATGAAGCTGCAGAAGGATCAAATATACAGCTAACCGAAGAGGAAGAGTTACGAATTTTTACTAATAGTAGAAAAAACAACCTACGATTTGCTCCACTATATATATTCATATTGATAATGCCAGTTGTTTTTGAGTTTTTTGCTTTGGGCAATAACTATAACCCGATTTATGAATTTTTCTATAGTTTAAATAGTAACTTCTTTCTAACAGTTGCAAGATTTGTTATTACTTTTTTATTGGTGGTAATGTTCCTGAAAGATATTTTGTCTAAGGGGAAGATTTCTGAAGACTTTAAAAACAGAGATGCTATAAAGAAATATACCTTTATAGATTCCATAAAGGGTTATGTTATTATTGGAACAATAATACTTTTATTATTTGTCTTATTTTCCAATTCCAAAAGTCAAAAATTACCAGATGTAACAAGTGAACCTTATATGACTTTAGCTGATTTTGGATTACAGTACGAAAAGTACCCAAGTAATGAAGGCGAGCATCCAAATTTTTATAATAGTTCTAAAATGGAATCAAATTCACCGTTTTCAAAATATATTAGCGCATCCGAAAGCTATGACAATTTTGAAAATAAATTTTATTATAGAATAACTACTGATATCTTTGAGATGAAAAACGAAAAATATAGAGATTTAATGTTGCAATCACTACTTTATAAATCTCAAAGTAGAGGTGTTACAGTCGTAAAAAGAAATTTAGATGGTTTTGAAAATGTGTTTGATGATGGAAAAAATCTAATCTTTTCAAAAGAAAATACTATATGGAAAATTAATTATGTAAATACTGAAATAGAAGAAGTAGATGGCAGTTTGATTTACAATATTCTAAGTGAGAAAACTGTAGATTTTAATGACATTATAAATAGATAAACATTAAGCCGGCATGGAATTTCATGCCGGCTTATTATAAATTATTCAATTTCTATCTCCAGCGTAAATCTTCTCCTATAAACTCCAACAGCTTAAATCTATCTACGATTCTGGATAAAATTCTGTCCGTGTAGGTTTTGGCTATGTCGGCTGGGGATAAGTTGGTAGATATCAACATTTTTTTCTTATTTAAATTTCTCGTGCTAATTATATTAAACAGTTCTGTAATTGTGAAGGTGTTTGTGCTTTCCGTTCCCAAATCATCTATAATTAACAAATCTGCTTCCAAGAGGTAATCGTACTTATTCTTGGCTTCTCTCATGTTTTCTGCTTTATTAAACTTATATTCCTCGGTAATTCCCATAATGTTGTAGGCGGTTTGGTAGACTACTGTATATCCACTATCTAGCAAACTTTTTGCTATACAGTTTAGCATAAATGTTTTTCCCAGTCCCGTTGCGCCATAAAATAGGAGGTTATCTACTTCTTCATCTTCGAACTCTTCTATAAATTCATTTGCAGCATCGAATATGAGGAGCATTCTTTCCCTTGGTGAGATTCCTTCTTCGGGGTCCTCTTCATCTGAAAAAACCTCAAAATCAAATGTTGAAAAATTCTCTTTCGACAATACCTTGTCCAAATTACTCATCTTGTAATATTCAGAGGCTAGTCGTTGCTTTAAACATGTGCATTCTCCACCGTCAACAAATCCTGTGTCTCCACATTTTGTACATGACCTTTTGGGTAGGAGATAGTCTTCGGGATATCCATAGTTAAGCAGCTGGGCAATTTTTGCACACCGAAGTTCTTCTAGCTCTTCGGAGATATCTACATCGTCACCCTTGATGATCTTCAAGCTTGCATCTATTGCAGTCTTTTTTATCAATCGGTCTATTTCTTCAATGATTGGTAATTTTTCGTAGATTTCTACTATTTTGTTATTGGCTTCTCTTTCTGAGTCAGCACGCCTTACTTCATATTCCTTTAGAATTTTGTCATAAAGATTATTTTTCATTGCTTCCCTTTGTCATTCTCTTTTTGGTTAGTTTCTTAACTATTTCGTTTAGCTCGTCATCCGTATGCTTTGCACTTTCACCTTCAAAATTGTGGAATTTCGTTTTTCTGATTACGGTTTTTGGTTCGGGTCTTTTATCTTTCTTTTCGATTTCATCTGTTGAGGTAATTCCCAGTTCCTTCCACTTTATGAGTATTGAATTTACGTAATTTATAGAAGGGTTTTTTATGCTGGCTGTCCTCTCCAAAGCTGCATAAATTAGCTCTTCAGGTAGCATCAATTCATCATACCATGAATTTATCGTAGCTATTTCTGCTTCAGAAACTGCCCTATACTGCATTCCCAGCTTCCTAAGGATTTTATTTTTTCTAACGTACTTAGAGTCACTCATTTCAATTTCTGCTTCCACTTCTTCTACCGTAGTAAGCTTTTTATCATAATAGGAAGTGATAACTGCCCTAATGTAATTTACGCTGATACGCTTCTTTGTACCGGTATAAAATTCAAATGCTATTTCAATGATTTCTGGAGTAGTGTTGTAATCTGATATCCAGCTAATTATCTCCATTTTTTCCGTCGGTGTGGTCTGTCTCCTCATGAAAAAATCTATGTTTGCAAACATATTTCTAATTTGGTCATTGTTGGAGATGGAGTCTACGAGGTTGTCTTCTCTGCTTCTTGTAACCTTTGGCTGTGTCGTTTGGTAGAGGTTTTTCATATAGTAACCCCTCAGGTTGACAAATTTTATGTCATAGGTGAAATCTTCGTTTATCAGCTTTTCGATGACACCTTCGCTTTCCCAATACTTCCATGCCCTATCCACATCTGATATTGCAAGTCCTAAGTTTTTCGCAATTTTATTGTTGTCTAGTCCATTTTCTTCCGATTCTAGGCTTCTATTTTTGAAGGCATACAAATAAACCTTAACAAAATTTCCATCTGCTACGGGCATATAGTCTTCTATGAAGATGTTTTCAATGGAGGTTTCCCCCATATCAATTTCGCTTTTTTCAACTATGAATTTCAAAATCAAAATCCTCTTTTCGTAATTCCATTCTGTAAATGTAATTGTACAAGATTCCGTCCTTGTATACGAAGACATCCTTGTGTTCTTGGTAATAGGGATTGTTCTCCGGAGGCGGATCGTTGGGGTATCTATCGAGATAATAGCCCGCTTCCACAAAGCCCATCTTCTCGTAGACTCTTTTTGCCCTAGGATTATAGGCTGCCACCTCCAGGACCATCTTTTTCATATTAAAGCTCGTGAAATATATCCTTAGAAATTCAGACAGCACCACGGTTCCAAAGCCTCCATCCACATAATCCGGACTTAGAACAAAGCCCAGGGTGGAATTTTTCGTTAGTATATTTATTTTTTTTATGCCCAAATAGCCTATTACTTCACCGTCATAAATAACTGCGTAATATCTATTAAAGGGTG
>CAYUJY010000095.1:0-7617 GCA_964445145.1 uncultured Peptoniphilaceae bacterium
ATTTCAACATAAATTTTCGAGAAAATTTATGTTGACTTATTACCGCTGGACTTGAAACCCTAAACTACTTAATTCATTCTTAGCCAATGACTCTAGCCCGATTAAAATCGCTACGGTTAATAGGCCCTCAATAATCGCCAACGGAATTTGTGTTACTGCAAATATGCTTAAAAATTTCATAAGTGACTCCATTACTCCACCTACCGCTGCTGGGTGTGCTATGGCAAGCTGAACGCTCGTAACTACATAAGTACAAAGATTTCCAAGGGAAGCTGCTAAAAATATAGTAAAACTCTTATTAAGCTTCGTAGCCGTGCCAACTTTATATATAACATATGACACAATCGGTCCCATAATTCCCATGCTAAAAGTATTAGCTCCTAGAGTAGTCAATCCACCATGGACTAACAAGACTGCTTGGAATAATAGCACTACTAGCGCTATAACACTTGTTATACTTGGTCCAAATAATATTGCCGCTAGGCCAGTCCCAGTCGGGTGGCTAGATGAACCAGTAACGCTTGGAATTTTCAACGCTGATAGCACGAAGGCATATGCTCCTGCCATGGCTAATATCAGCATAGTTTTTCGATTTTCACGGGCTACCTCGCCCATATTTTTAATGCCAAGTATGATAAATGGTGCAGCTACAACACCCCATGTTATACAGTGCCCTACTGGTAAATAACCTTCCATGATGTGCATTGCAAATGAGCTAGGCGTAAAACCAAAAAATGAAATTGCAACAATCGAACAAAACACATACAACTTACTTATCTTTTTCATAGATCTTCCTTAAAACATTATTTTCATGCAAATTTATTTCTGCAATAAATTCGTTCCAATCTGTTAAATACCCTTCGGTATTTCTTCCTATAACTATGGGTACTACACCAATTTCTTTACAAGCTTTCATTTTTTCTTCAGTGCCGCCCACATCTCCACTATCCTTTAGCACCATATATTTACAATTATAAAACTTCAAAATTGCAATATTTAATTCCTTCGTAAATGGGCCCATCATAGCAACAATATCATCCATTCCCACGCCCAAATCTCGCACTTTTTTTACACTTTCAGTGGTGGGGAGTATTCTATATACAAATCTATTATCCCCCTTCACTACTTCGAAATCCTTGACGTTATTGGAACCAGTAGTGAATAATACAGTTCCATGAAGTCCTTTAAGAACTTCATAACATTCATCAAAGGAAGCTACTACAATGCTATTATCAGGCATATTTGTAGTTTTTCTTTCATATCGTAAATATTTTACATTTTTATTTTTAGCAGCATTTTTTACATTTTCAGTTACATTTTTTGCAAAGGGGTGCGTTACATCGAGGATCAATTTTATTGAATAGTCATCGATAAACTGTTCCATTTCAAGCTCGTCCATCCTTCGATAAACAGCGTTTCCCACACCTCGCTCTACTCCCTCTTTTGTGCCATAAGTTATAATATGTTCCACATCACTCAAGTGCTTTCCTAGGAGAATCGCTTCAGTGGTTCCACCCACTATCCAAATCATATCTCATAGCCTCTTTTTGTAACCATTTTGCCGTCAATAATATAAGTGCTTTTATTGCCAACAATGACCGTTGTATTCATATCCACTGTTTCATAGTCGATGCTCGATAGGGTTGTAATACTTTTTTTCATATTGTCTCGTCCAGCATGTTTAACTATTCCCACCAGGGTATCTCCACTCTTGTGGTTTAAAATTATTTCCACAGCTTTCTTTAGATGATCTGCTCTACCCTTACTTCTAGGGTTGTAGATTGTAATTACAAAATCTCCCTCCGCAGCGAGTGCCAATCTTTTTTCTATCAGGTTCCATGGAGTCAATAAGTCGCTAAGACTTATTATTGCCATGTCGTGCATTATTGGAGCTCCCAACTCTGATGCTGAGCTAAAAGCACTCGTAACGCCAGGCACAATTTCTACCTCCAGATCCATACCTGCAGCTAATTCCAGTATCAAACCAGCCATACCATATAATCCTGCATCGCCGGTGCTTATTACGGAAACAATTTTTCCAGTCATGGCTATCTCAATCGCTTTTTTGCAGCGCTCTACTTCACCTGTCATTCCAGATGTGAAAATTTCCTTATCTACAATAAATTCCTTAACATAATTAATATATGGTGTATAGCCCACTACAGCATCACAGCACTTTAGTGTATCTATGGCTTTCAGAGTCATGTGCTCAGTGCCACCTGGTCCTATTCCCACTACGTAAATTTTGTTCATTAATCCTCCAAAGTTATGGATAATGTAATATCATCCGAAATATATTTTTCTACCAGCATCCTTCCTCCCAACAAATGGGCTGCTGGTGCCGATGCGTTATAAACGCCAATAGTGCGCTTTACAAAGTCAGATTTTTCAAATAAATCCTCCACCACAGAAATCTCTTCATTGGTGAACACTCTTAACTCCGCTTTAAAATATTCTGAAGCATGGCGAATTCCTTCTTCCTTTTTCTTCGCCTCCACAGTTCCAATTTTGGATATGGATAAAGGGGATAAATTAAGTTCTGAAAGTTTATTTTCAATAACCGTAATAATCCGCTCCCCACTTACGCCTTTGCGACAGCCTATTCCCAGATTTATAACCTTGGGATACATCCAAATATATGGTAGTTTGAGATTTTCTTCCATAAATGGACTTACGACAGCCACGGCGTCTACTTCAATATCTATGAGTTTCTCAATTCTCCTAAGATTTCCATATACTGGCTCTGCACCATATGGTGAATAAAAACCCAACTTTTTTCCTGCTAGCATAAGCTTTGCTATGGGCAATATTTTTTTTATATCTGAAATCACATATCCATTTTTTCTCGCAAAATCATCAATACCTTCAATTCCGTGATTGTCCGTAGATGTGGTGATTACAGGATATGCGTCCAACATACTAGCGAGTTTATTTGTTAGTTCGTTTGCTCCTCCTAGATGACCACTCAGTAAGGAAATTACATTTTTGCCAGTGTCGTCAATTACCACGACGGCTGGGTCTACTGCTTTAGATACCAATGCGTCTCCTATCATTCTGACCGCTATCCCCGTGGAACATATGAATATGATAGCTGAGATTGATAGCCAGTTAGATTTGATATATTCTTTTATGGAAAAATCTGTTTTGCCACTTCGATAAGAAATTGCACCTATTTCATCCTTTATTAGATTAGCTATTTCTTCGCCTTCATCAGAATAGCAAAATATTAATTTCATTTTGTAGCCGCCCTAAATTTATGGGTAAAATTCTTGTCGTAAAGTTTTGATTTCTCATATTCACCTTCGATAAAGTATCCTACGAGGATTTGACTCATCTTGTCTATATTGGCATCCTTAACTTTTTGCGAAATGTCTTCAAGTGTTCCGTAGAGAATTTCCTGATCCTCCCATGTAGCTTTATATACTACTGCAACTGGCACTTTACTATCTCCATATCCCTTTATCAGCTTGGCTACTACTGAATCCATATCTTGAACTGACAAAAATATCGCCATGCTTGCTTTATGGCTAGCCAATAACTCTAAATCCTCTTCCTCAGGCACGGGAGTTCTGCCAGCATTTCTAGTTAGGATTACGGTTTGGCTTACATTTGGTAATGTGAATTCACGATTAATAGCTGCAGCTGCCCCCGTGAAACTGCTTACCCCAGGAACCACCTCATAAGGTATGTTAAGTTTGTCCAACTCATCCATTTGTTCCCTAATAGCTCCATAAATCGTTGGGTCTCCCGTATGGAGCCGTACGATTTTTTTATTTTCATTGTACGCCCTATCCATAACCTCAATTACATCCTCTAACGTCATGGATTTGCTATCGTGTATCTCACATTCTGCTTTACAAAACTTCAAGTGTTCAGGAGAAACCAAACTTCCTGCATAAATAACCACATCTGCAGTTTCCAATAATCCTCTGCCCTTTACCGTAATTAAATCCACATTCCCGGGACCAGCTCCCACAAAATATATCATGACTTTATTCCTTTCACTATAAATACGGGATTTTGTCCCATCAACAACCCTGCTGAACTTTCATTTGAAACTTGGACTAGAGTGGTTTCACATTTTTTATAACCGTGTTTCTTGAGTAGCTCTTTAAATTCATTTAAGTTTTTTAGAGTTATAAAGCTAGCTGCCAAAATTCCGCCAGTTCGCAACCCACTTTCCAAATATCCAAATATGTCCTCTAGGTTCCCACTGCTACCGCCGATAAAACATTTATCAAAAATTTCCCTAGGCAGGTCACTGGGAGCCATACCTCTTATTATTCTCAATTTAACACCATGTTTTTCTGCATTTTTTGAAATTAGCTCGACAGCTTTTTCTTCAAAATCTATGGAGATCACATCGCACCCAAATGTCGCCAACTCTACAGATATGGAGCCAGTACCAGCGCCAATATCCAATATTTTTTCTTCCTTCCCAGGTTCCAAAGCAGCAACTATCATAGTTCTAATTGCAAACTTCGTCATGGGGACTTCACCTCTAATGAAGTCCTCGTCCTTAATCCACATCTATTTCCACCACCACCACGCCTAAATCGGAGGGCTCAATTATTTCTTCGCCCACCTTAAAGCTAAATATTTCTTCTTGCTCATAGGATAAATTGTATCCTGCGTACATATTTCCACCATATCCATTGGAGGATAGTACCTCGGATATATAATTTGCATTCTTTTCCGAGTCGATTAAAAATGCATAGGTTTTATCCTTTTCCAGCTGGGAAAAATCAAATTTCCTTCCATGTACAGATTTTGTAATAACATTAGAGTAAGGTTTTTGTAGTCTACTAAACATATATTGAACGCTAGATATTCCTGGAATTACCTCGGAAATTATCAAATCATTTCTCTTAAGTAGATCCACTACTCCAAAAAAATTTGGGTCGCCTGATGCCAAAATTACAATATCCTTGTCTCCGCCAATTTCTTGTAACACGCCAAAAAGTTCCAACATCCTTGTAACCTTAATAATATCGGCGCGTAGAACTTCTAAGCCGTGACCTATGCGAGAAAAAGCTATAACATAATTTGCATTTATTATGGCATCCCTAGCGTCTAGTGTTAAATATTTTATACTTCCAGGACCTGCACCTACTATCTTTATCATATGTCGACACCCCTATCCATGGAATACATCTTCACCTTTATCGAAACATCATCATCCTTCAAGTATCTTTTTACTCTTTCCTCAGCGCCTCTTTCCATTTCCCCAATTACGAAACCATAGCCAGAATCAATAATGTACTTGGTCGCTTCCTCAGCTGTCAGTAGACTATTCACATGATTTAAAATTTCCAAATCAGCACCCTCTAGTGCAAGATAATACACAAAAGCTTCCATTCGTAAGTCCACCACTTCATTGTGGGTTTGAAAAGCTCCCAGTGATAATTTTGCAAACTTTCCCACGTGGCCAATCAATAAAAACCTTCTAAATCCGGCATTATAAGCATATTTCAATGCTTTTCCAATAAAGTTAGAAACTTTTACCATTTCTTTGCTATCCGTATAAAGTGCAGTATATTTTTCACCATAATTTCCAGGAGTTAAAATAATTTCAGTGTCAATTCCCACATTTTTACCAATTGAATCTATTTCCATATAGATAGTCTTGACCAATGCTTCTTCACTCATGGGATAAACTATCCCCTTGGTGCCTATTATGGAAATTCCACCAGTAATGCCGATGTTTTTATTGAAGGTTTTTTTTGAGATTTCTAGCCCATCTGGAACGAAAATCTCCACATCAAAACCTCTTTTGGAAACCGTCCTTAATTCTTTTTCAATCATATTTTTAGGTACAGGGTTTATGGCTGCGTCTCCTATTTCTCCATAAATCCCTTTTTTGGTAATTCGACCAACGCCAAATCCACCATCTATGTGAATATCATCATTGTCATTTAACTTTACACGGGAATAGATTTCTATACCGTCTGTGGAATCTGGGTCATCTCCTGCATCTTTTCTAACTGAACAACTCACGGAGTCGTCTTCAAATTTTACATTTTCAATCTCTAAGGTTAAATCAATTCCACTGGGGGTTTCAATAGTAATTTCATCGATGACTTGTCCAGTGATAAGCATTTGTGCAGCAGCCTTCGACGCTGCAGTAGCACAACTACCCGTCGTATATCCGCACCGTAGTTTTTGACCGTCCTTGTTTATATAAAGGTCAAGGGGTTTCATCTCTCAACCAGCATATACAGCAGTGCATTTATTACAGACGCTGCTACGTTACTCCCACCCTTGTTTCCAACAGTCGTAAGTTGTGGTATTCCATATTTTCTAAGTTCCTCCTTGGACTCTGCAGCGCCTACAAAACCAACCGGCACACCAATTACAAAATCTATAGGAACGTGGCTTTCATCGTACTCTTCCAATAGCTTAAAAAGTGCAGTTGGCGCATTTCCTATGGAAAAACACGTAACGCCTTCGGAAATAGCTTTATTAATTGCCGCCTGAGATCTAGTAGTTCCCTTCTCTTTGGCAATTTTAGCCACTTCTTCATCATCTATATAACAAACCAATTCGATTCCTAATTTTGATAGTGCTTTTTTATTAACTCCTGCATATGTCATACGCGTATCTGTATAAATTTTTTTACCAGACTTCATAGCCTTAAGGGCAGAGACCACAAACCCATTGGATATATCAACTATTTCACCATAGCCCACATCCCCAGTCGTGTGAATTGTACGTTTTACAATTTCCTTTTCCATTTCATTGTAGCTGTGCTCACCTAGTGCATTTTCTATTATTTCCATACTTTTTACTTCGATTTCCATCGGATTATTTATATACATTTTGTCCTCCAACTATTTTTGCCATATTTTTTAATAAATGTTCGTTACCACAAAAGTTTATATGTTGAAAACTCATAAGCGCATTTTTCACTTTGAATCCACCAACCCAAGGGTCGCTTCCCCTTGCTTTTTCAACCATAAATATTCCATCCACTTCCTTTTCCAATGTAGAATAATGAAATTCATGTGCATTCACCTCTGTGCCTGCTATCCCTAAAATTGATTCCTCTAAAGTTTTAATCTTCACATATCCAAAGTTTTGTAATCTATTTTTCATAACTGCATTACCAGAAATAATGCCACACATGGGCACGCTCTCTATGGTATCGGCCATATAGATGGTTCCACCGCTTTCCGAATAAAGATACCCACCTTTCTCCACGTAGTCCTCTATGGAGTCTCTCATGCTTTTATTTATTGTTAACTCCAACAAATGGTTTTCGGGGTAGCCTCCAGGTATAAAGACTAAATCACATTCAGGTAGATTAATGTCATGTATTGGTGAGAAAAAACTAACTTGAAAATATTTATGAAACAGCTTTAAGTTTTCCCCATATAAAAACGAAAATGCTTCATCCCTAGCTATTGTCAGCCTTGGCTTTAAAGATATCTCTTCTGAAACATCCTTTAATTCCACAGAAGTCATAATATCCAAAAGTCCAGAATAATTTATCGTATTATATGATTTTTTAACTGCTTCATTTAAATTCTCGTCCAACTGTGATAATTCCTCCGGTAGCATTAAACCTAGCTTCCTACTTTCTAGTACTAAGTTATCATTTTTTTCAACATAGCCTAG
>CAYUJY010000096.1:0-7610 GCA_964445145.1 uncultured Peptoniphilaceae bacterium
AGTCATATATCAGTCACAAAATAGATAGCAAAAACCGATTGTGCGGAAGAACCAAATTAGATCATAAATAGAAAATCCATTTCCACCCTTTTTATTAAGAGCAGAAACTATGCCATTTAAGTCTTTTCTCTTTTTAAATAGTTCCTCTGCTTTCCGACTAAAATCTTCAGATGAATTCTTCCCAACATAATTCAAAGTACCTTCCAACTGGTCCAACATTATCCTTTTTTGTGCTTTATTGGAATGTAATTCTAAACAGAATGGTAATAGTCCCAGATTATTTAACCTATTCCTAACCACTTCAAGGGCAGCTGCTTTTTCGGCGACAAATAAAACCCTACGATTTTTGTATAGTGCATTGGAAATTATATTAGTAATTGTTTGCGACTTACCAGTTCCAGGAGGTCCATGCAATACGAAACTTTCTAAGCAATCTGAAGCATAAACTGCTTCAATTTGTGAGGAGTCAACGCTGGATACTATGCCTAAATCTATCGGTTTGACATTCTCATCTATTTCCTTTGCATTAATAAACTTACCTTCAGGAACGTATGTTAATTTCCCTTCAATTAAGCTATTGACTATTTTACTGCCTCTTAGCATATCGCCATTATTTTGTATGTCGTTCCACATAACAAATTGGCTAAAGGAAAATATACCTAAAAATGCGAAATTTTCAACGTCCCAACGTTTTTGTCCCATAACTGCTTTTCGTATTATTGCAAACACCTTAGCTACGTCGACGCCTTTATCATCCAAAGGCATTGGGTCCAATCCACCAATTTTTATACCGAATTGTTGTTTTAGGAATTCCAAAAGGGTGATATTAACTTGAGGCTCTTCATCTCGCAATCTTAAATAATATGCTCCTTCTTTGGCTTTACGATAAATTTCTACGGGTAGCATTATTAAAGGTGCATACCTGGCTATGTCGTCGTTGTCATCTGTAAACCATCTTAGTAGTCCCAAAGATAAAAACAATGTGTTTGAGCCGTTTTCGTCCATAGCATTTTGGGCTTTTCTGTATAAACCCTTCATGTTTGTATTCAATTCAGAGCTATTTAAAAATGTTCTAATGCGACCGCTCTTTAACTCAGCCGCAGAAGTCCTTTCAATAAGTTCGGACATACTGTCTACTTCAACAATTTTTGCATCCCTTAGGGTTTTGCTCCAGTCAGACAATATTTCCTTAAGCTGAAAGGATTTTCCATCCGAAAGGTTATCCTCTAAAATATCGACATTATTTATCATGAGTTGTATAACTGAAGAGTTAACTCTAAAATTAATCAATGAGTTTCTGAGTGTGAAATCTAACAGCCTCCTGCTCCATATCTGTAACTTTGTGAGGTTTTCCGTTGAATCAAGGTCTACTATAGTGCTTAAATCAACTAATTCTTCTTTTTTTCTCTTTATTGATACATCAGAGTAGTCAAAGCTTTCTAAGCTTCCGCTGGAAAATCTAAGCGGTAATGGTCTTATTGCCGAAGCCCTGGCTCTCATTATGTCTATGGTTAATACAAAATTCTCAGGGAATTCTAAATGTCTGTTTGCATCTTTAATAGCTTTATTGAAATTTGCCTTGGAATCCGCAACAAAGTCAACAGCTTCTATCAATACTATCTCATGTATACCATCTGCAATTCGCTTAGTGAGATTTGAAATATCATCATCACAGATATCTGGGAAGCTCGCCTCATGAAGCCATGCTCCACAAAATGCATGTCCCTTAACCAGCACTACTATCGGATGAATACTGACAGCTTCCAAGCATGAAGCAAATAAAACACTTAAATCTAAACAAGTACCTTGCTTTTTAGTCAATACCTCTCCTGGTAATCTAATCTTTTGCCCCAATGTCTCAAAACTTGCAGGAACGCCTTGATATGCAATATACTCTTCACATATCGCTTCATAAATTGCATTGATTTGTTGCATAACAAAGTTTTTATCGCCACTTTGATATCCTGAAAATGATGACTTCCTCGTGTTTTTCATCAATTTTTTTGCAGCCTTCATTACAACTTGCTGAACCAAATCCTCATTCGGTGTAACAAAGGATACAAGAGTTTCTGGCATCAACCCTATACCGAACCATTGATTATATGGGAGTAAATCTATGGTTCGGTATAGCCATCAACTATCAACTCATCGCCAACATATAGCATAAAATGTAGTGAGCTCACTACTCTCTCATTAAAATTGATTAGACTTTCCAGATCATATTTTAATTTAATATGAGAAATATGAAAACTATCCTTTCCTTCGATACTAAATAAGTTGCTTTCAAAAGGCTTTATGATTTCATTGGAAAAATTTATCTTTATCCTAATATTCTCAATTAATTCATCTGATAAATTGTCCACTTTTATGTCATTTATTAGAGGGACATGATTATGTACAAGAGAGTAATTTAATACAGGAAGCCCTTCGATATGCACTAATAATTTATTTTCCATCCTACAACCCCTTACCATATTGTAAATTAATTTATTCGCTGAATACAATAATTTTAACACATATTACAATCTTATTTTAGAATTTATCAATTTTATTTAACCTTTACAACCATGTGGAAATAAATTACTCACTTTTTTAACAAAAAGACTGCTGCGAAAATTCACAGCAGTCTTTTATTTTATTAAACCTTTTTCAACCATGTATTCCTTCGCCACATCTTCTGGTGTTTGCATTTCAACGTCTACCTTGTATGTTAATTTTACCATTTCTTCATTTGGTACTAAACCTTCAAGTTTATTCATAATAGTTTTTAAGTTTTCTCCATGCTCTTCAAAAATCGTACTTCTTGCTACTAAAGCTCCATTATATTCTGGGAAAAACCCTCTATCATCTTCTAAAACCACTAAACCAGCTTTTTCATTTAATCCATCGGTAGTATAAACAACTGTCGAATCCATTTGATTGCTTTCTATGGCAGAATATTTCAGGCCTAAATCTACACGGTTCTCGCTTTTGAAGTTCAGCCCATAAAATTCAGTAAATGGACCAAATTTTATATTACCTTCCTCGCTAAAGAAGTCATGTTCCGCACCGAAAGTTATTTCAGGTGCTACTTTTGCCAAATCTGAAATTGTTTTTAAATTGTACTTTTCTGCTATCTCTGGTCTTACCGCTACTGCATAGGTATTATTGTTTCCTAATTTTGCTAGCATTTCCAACTTGTCTCTAGACTTTAACTCTTGGTTTGCGAAGTCATAAAGACTCATACCTTCAGGTATATCACTCACATCTAAATGTAAGAATGTAGTAAGCACAGTTCCATCGTAGGAATTAAATAAATCTGAGTTATTTCTTTTTAATTCATCGTAGGAGTTTACTGCAGTCATTTCGTCGCTAATTACTATTTCAAAATCCGTTTGATCTTCTACTAATAATTTTAACATTCTAAGTATAACTTTACCTTCAGCTATCCTGCTGTCGATAACTCTAATTTTTCCACCTTTAGAATTACCTCCAGTACAACCGCTAAGTACAGCCATAACTATCACAACAACTAATAAAATACTAATTTTTCTTTTCATAAATTCTTCCTCTCTAACATTTATCAAGTAGCCTTATATCTACTTTGTAATTTATTTTCCACCATACTCATAACTTTATCAAAACCTAGTGCCATCATCATAATAGCAAGCATGCCTTGTAATATCAAATTCATATTTTGTATTCTAATTCCTCGATATATCATGCTCCCCAATCCTCCACCACCAACAAAGGTCGCAAATACAGCGGAACCTACAGCAGTGACTGTCGATATCTTTATGCCTGTGAATATCATTGGAATTGAAATTGGTAACATTACCCTGAGCAATCTTTCACGTTTTGTCATTCCTATCCCAACAGCTGCTTCTATAATGGATGGACTCACATTGGATAGTGCAGTATAGGTATTGTTAACGATGGGTAGCAATGAATATAGGGTTAAGCCAACAATGGTTGTAACTTTTCCTGCACCGAAAAGCACCATTATTATCCCCAGGGATGCTAGGGATGGAATCGTTTGAAACACGTCTATAATTGAAATAATTAAGTTTTTAAATCTTGGATTAAAGTATGCCAATATCCCCAAAGGAATTCCTATCATAATGGAAAATATAACAGTGACAAATACAATAAATAGATGTTCCGTTGCATATTTCATCATATGGAGTCACCTCTCATTCCCTTTGGTATAACTCTTCCCTTAACATAATCAATCAGCTTTGCCAAAGATACCGCCATTAAAGCTGAAGGTATAGCCCCAGCTATAATCAAGGTAGAATTGTTGGTAGCTACGCCAGTATATACAAAGTCCCCAAGTCCTCCCTGACCTATCATAGAAGCCAATACAGCCCAACTCGTTATATATATGACCGACATTCTTACACCTGCGAATATGGAAGGAAGCGCCAATGGAATTTCCACTTTAAACAAAGATTGTAAGCTTGTCATACCACAACCCCTTGCAGCCTCAATATAATGCAAAGGCACTTCTACTAGACCTGTGTATGTATTTTTAAGCACAGGAAATATTGCATAAACACTTAGTGCAATAATTATAGTTAGTGGTCTCATGCCGATGTATAAAAATAGAATACCAATAAAGACAATTCCCGGTATAGTCTGAAAAACAGATAGTAAAGGCATAATAACTGCAGATAGTTTTCTAAATCTCGATAAAAATACTCCTAATATTAAAGCTATTATACACCCTATGGATACGGATATTAAAACGTAGCTTAAATGCTGAATAATTGCAGTAACTAGAAGCTTCCCATATAAAGAAAAGAATTTACTCATCGTCTTCGCCCCATATAAAGCTTGCCATAGATTTAGAAATTCCAGTCCTAGTCACAATTCCTACAGGATTCTTGTCTTTAGACAATACCACCAAAAACGAAAGGGTTCCCTCTAGAAGTATATCAAATGCATTTTTTGCCGTATCTGTTTCGTAGACAACCGGATGGTCTGTGTTTAACAACTCTTCAGCAATCATCCCCTGCTTTCCTTCTTTTAATATGGATTCTATCTCAACTACGCCCTTATATACCTCTTCATCATCAGTCAATATTAATGTATCGATGGAGTTTTCTCTCATTAACCAAACACATTCCCTGAGAGATGTTTTAATATTTGCAGTAAGGACAGGTGTCCTCATAACATCCTTACATAGGAGTTCCTTATTATTTTTCAAGCTGTCGGACGCATGAAGTCCTAGGAAGTCTCTGACGGTTTCATTTGCTGGATTTGTTAGCATCTCTTGTGGAGAAGCTTTTTGCAGAATTTTACCTTCAGCCATAAATACAATCTCGTCTGAAAGCTTTATCGCTTCATTCATGTCATGAGTGACAAATACCACGGTCTTACCTAGCTTTTTTTGAAGCGCTCTTATTTCAACTTGCATTATATCCCTAGTAATTGGATCCAATGCTCCGAAGGGCTCATCCATGAGTATTATATCTGGGTCTGCTGCCAACGCTCTAAGTACGCCTATTCGCTGTTGTTGTCCACCTGATAACTGATTTGGAAATTTCTTGCCGTATTCCTCATAGGGCATATTTACCATAGTCATTAACTCTACTACGCGTTCTTTAATTTTTTCCTTTTCCCATTTTAGTAGTTCTGGTACCACACCAATATTTTGTTCGACGGTCATGTTGGGAAATAGTCCAATACTTTGGATTACATATCCAATTCCTCGCCTAAGTTCATCTGGGTTGTAACTTTGGATATTTTCGCCATTAATCAAAATTTCTCCACCACTTAATGGTATGAGTCCGTTTAGCATTTTTAAAGTAGTTGTTTTACCACAACCTGAACTTCCTATTAATGACACAAATTGTCCCTTTTCTATTTTAAGGTTTAAATCTTCTATAATAACCTTATCTCCGTAAACTTTTTTTACATTTCTGTATTCAATCAAACTTTCACCTTCTTACATTTATTTTTATAGCTTTTGATTACACTACTTAATTAAATATTAATTCAATTATTATGACATGTATAAAGTTTACAAACAAAATTTAAAAAATGCAACCTTTACATTTTTCACCGACTTTAGGGTTTCAAAAAAAAAGAACCGAAGAATACTATCCCCGGCTCTGGTAAAAAATCTTATTATGCGTTAAATACGTGCTTGTCTAGTCTATCCATAGCTTCTACTACTAGTGAATGTGGAAGTGCTGTGTTGATTCTGATAGCATATGGTCTATTGAATGGTCTACCATCTTGCCATACAACTCCTACTTCTACACCCTTCCTTAAAAGCTCGTCCATAGTCATGTTATGCTCCTTAACCCACTCTTCGCAGTCAAGGTAAAGTACATAAGTTCCTTCAGGTTTTGCAAGGTCAACACCCTTGAAGTTTTTCTTAATATAATCATAAACATAGTTTACGTTATTTGATAAAACTTCATTTAGCTCATCTACCCAAATGTGGCCATCTTCCTTGTATGCACCAATTAGCGCATGGATTGAAAGTACATTATGAGTGTTGTAATGGCTTAGGCTTGAATGTTTAACAATTCTTTCCTTTAACCATTTGTTATAGATAATATGGTATGAACCAACTAAACCAGCTAGGTTGAATGTCTTAGAAGGTGCATAAATAGCTACAGTTCTGTTTTTTGCGTCTTCGTTTACTGATTGTGTTGGAATGTGTTTGTTTCCGTTAAGAAGGATATCTGACCAAATTTCATCAGAGATTACATATACCTCGTTTTCTCTGTATACGTCCATTGCCTTTTCAATTTCTTCCTTAGTCCAAACACGGCCTGTAGGGTTATGTGGTGAACAGAATATAGCTACATGGATTTTATTTTCTTTAATTTTTTTGTCCATGTCTTCATAGTCCATTCTCCATACGCCTTCTTCATCTCTGTAAAGTTGGCTATGAACAATGTTGTAACCCATATTCTTTAAAGAGTTAGTGAAACCTACGTATGTTGGTGCATGAACTAATACATTGTCTCCAGCTGAAGCAAGTACGCCCATTGCAGAAACTACTCCACCAAGAACACCATTTTCGTAACCAATATGCTCACGTTTTAGCCCTTGAACACCATTTCTTATCTCGTGCCAGTTAATGATGCTTTCAAAGTATGCTGGTGGATCAACGAAGTATCCATAAAGTGGATGCTTTGTTCTTTCGATGATTGCCTCAGGAATAGTAGGAACTGTTTCAAAATTCATGTCAGCAACCCACATAGGTAACTTTGAGAAACCTTCCTTAATTTCTGCTCCTGGAATTGGAATCATTTCCACAGCTATGGCATCTTTACCAGTACGGTCAATCAGTTTCGTAAAATCAAATTTCATTTCTTTCACATCTCCTTTTAAATTTTTTCTATAAGCTTACCATATTGAAATTTATGAAATCAAAATAATATCAATTTCATAAAGTAACAACAGATTCAAATGACAACTACAGTATATTGTATTGAATGGTCATATGGTATGTAATTCATATGTATAAATAGCCGATTTCAATTATTAAATAACGTTATTGTCAAATGATTTAATCTTAATTTAAGTATAAATCTATAATCCAAACTTGTCAATAGATTTATAAATTTTTATCAAATAAATTACATAGAATACAAACCTCCATTTGGGAG
>CAYUJY010000097.1:0-7588 GCA_964445145.1 uncultured Peptoniphilaceae bacterium
AAATTATTTGCCAGTACGTTGGAGCAATTCGTAACTTCGTTGTGTACATGAATTTTCGAAACTTTTTTTAAATAAAATTTTCGCCACTTCGTGTCGACGGTTCGTCTATGAAGACCGAACCCTACGAAGATGAAAAACCACCCAAATCCTATTGGAAATGGGTGATTATATTTAATTTGATGTTGTTACTTCCGTCCAAATTTGGTCATATATTGGAATTAATTCTTTAGAGTTTTTATAAATTTCTCCATTTATCAGTTTCTCCTCTGGTGGATATGCCACTTCTGAATCTTTTATCTCATCAGGAAGTAACTCGATTGCCTCATCTACTGGGGAAGAAAATCCTACTGAATACTCGGCATTAAGTGCAGCATTTTCTGGATCACTAATAAAGTTGATAAACTTATGTGCTCCTTCAATATTTTGTGCTGATTTTGGAATTACCATGGCATCAAACCAAATGTTAACGCCTTCCTTTGGAAACACGTATTTCAAGTCAGGATTTTGATCCATCATCATTAATGCATCTCCGGAATACATAAATCCGATGTCAGCATCTCCACCCACTATTGTATCCCTACCTTCGTCGGCTTGGTAAGCTAATACCAAAGGCTTTTGCTTTATTAATAATGCTTTAGCTTCTTCTAATTCGCCTATATCAGTAGAGTTCATGGAGTAGCCCAAGGCTTTAAGTGCTATAGCAATGGAATCCCTAGATGAATTATACATTAGAATTCTTCCATCATATTTTTCATCAAACATGGCGTTCCAACTATCCACGTTGTCTGTAATATTTTTTGAGTTATAAATTATACCTCCGGTTCCCCAGAAATATGGTACGGAATATTTATTTTCCGGATCGAATGCAGGGTTCTTCAAACTTTCATTAACGCCTTCAAAGTTAGGTATTTGTGCTATGTCAATTTCATTCAGCATATCTTCGTCAATAAGTCTCTCTATCATATAATCAGATGGAACTATGATATCATATGCGTCAGTTCCTTGTTTTACCTTGATGTACATATCTTCATTTGAAGAAAAAGTATCGTAAACTACTTTTATTCCAGTTTCCTTCTCAAATTTATCTAGAAGGCTAGGCTCGATGTAGTCTCCCCAATTGTACACGTTTAAAACTTCCTTTGAGCCGCTGCCTCCTGAGCCACATGCTGCTAGCACGAGCATTAGAGCCACCATAATTAATATTATTTTTCTATTCAACTTTATCCTCCTCAGTTCTTTTGTTTATTATTAAAAGTAAAGCCAACATAAATGCAAACATTAATGTAGATAGTGCATTTATACTAGGATTTATACCCTTTTTTGCCATGGAATAAATCGTGATGCTAAGATTTGAAAATCCATGACCAGTATTGAAATATGATATTACAAAGTCATCTATGGACAACGTAAATGCCATTAGGGCTCCCGTTACTATGCCCGATGAAATTTGTGGAATTACTACTTTTACTATGGCATATAGTGGTTTTGCACCTAAGTCCATAGCTGCATCTATCAAGTTTACATCCAGTTGTTTTAGTTTTGGAAGTATTGATAATATCACATAGGGTACTGAAAATACCACGTGGGATATTATCATCGTGCTCATTCCCAGCTTTATGCTAAGGAATTTAAATAGCGCCATCAGTGACACCGCCGTTACGATATCTGGATTTATAACTGGAATATAGTTCAAATTCAGCATCGCTTCCTTTTTCCAACCCCTCATGGAGTACATTCCAATTGCTGCAAAAACTCCAATGAACGTGGAAATTATCGTAGAGATAACTGCTACTAATACGGTGTTGTAAAGCGCTTGTAGTATTGCCCTATCTGCAAACAGTTGCTCATACCACTTGAGGCTAAATCCTGTAAAAGACCCCCTTAATCTAGATTCATTGAAACTGAAAATGATTAACACTACAATTGGTGCATACAAAAATATATAAATTAGAGCGAGGTAGAATTTGTCTAAACTTTTTCTTACCATAATCCACCACTCCCTTCCTTATCACTACTGAATTTAGATGTGGTGACCATAGCTATTAACATAAGAACCATGAGTACGAATGAAATCGCTGCACCGAAGTGCCAATCCCCTGTAAATCTAAATTGTTGTTCAATAACATTACCTATTAGCATGGATTTATTTCCACCTAGTAGACTTGATATTACAAATGTGCTCACTGCAGGTATGAATACCATTATGACTCCTGAAAAAACTCCAGGTAATGACAATGGAAACACCACCTTTGTGAATACATTTCTATCGTTAGCTCCCAAATCCTTGGCTGCTTCTATTAAACTCTTGTCTAATTTTTCTAAAACTGTGTATATGGGAAGTACCATAAATGGTATGAAGTTGTATACCATTCCCAATAGCACTGCAGAATTATTGTAGATGATATTCACAGGTCCCAGACCAAGCATCCCCAGGGCTTGATTTATAATTCCGTTGTTTCCCAAAAGTGTCAACCACGCATAGGTCCTCAGTAGAAAGTTCATCCACATTGGTATTACAAATAATAAAATCAATAGATTTTTAGTTTTAGCCTTTTGCTTAGTTATTATATAGGCGCAAGGATATCCTATAAAAAAGCATAGTAGCGTGGAAATAAATGCCAACACGACTGAATTACTTAATATTTGTAGGTATGTGGTATCGAAAAACCGTCTAAAATTTTCCATAGAAAATTCGAAAGTGGAAAAATCAACCATATCCCCAGTTGTAAATGCCATCATTACCACTAGTATTATGGGAAGTACCACGAATACTACAAGCCACAAAAAATATGGCACTGAGAATTTTTTCATATCTTCATCTTCCTCATTATGTGAATATTATATGGTATTACATTTAGTCCAACCCTATCGTCTACTTCCTTGCTCTCCGTAGAGTGGGCAATCCATTTAAATCCATCTCCAATTATTTCCATCTCGTAGTGAACACCTTTAAATACTGTAGAAACAACCGTACCAACTAGTTTTCCCCTCTCTACTGGAACTATGTAGATGTCCTCAGGTCTTATGACCACATCCACCAACTCATCCTTTTCAAAGCCCTTATCCTCGCAGGTAAATATTTGTCCTAACATTTCCAAAACGTAATCTTCCTTCATCACTCCGTCTAGAATGTTAGATTCACCTATGAAATCTGCAACGAAGGCGTTTTTCGGTTCGTTATAAATGTCTATTGGCGTTCCAATCTGCTGGATTATCCCCCCGTTTAACACCACGATGGTGTCACTCATGGTCAAGGCTTCCTCCTGGTCATGGGTTACGTACACGAAGGTAATTCCTACGGATTGTTGTATTCTCTTTAATTCGATTTGCATTTCTTTTCTTAATTTCAAATCCAGCGCGCCCAGTGGTTCGTCTAGCAGTAGAACCTTAGGGTTGTTTACAAGTGCTCTAGCTATTGCAATACGCTGTTGTTGTCCACCGCTTGGGGATTCAATTCTCCTATTTTCAAATCCAGATAGCCCCACTAACTTAAGCATATCCTTGGATCTTTCAATTATTTCATTTTCAGGAGTTTTTGCAATTCTAAGCCCAAATGCAATGTTATCAAGCACATTTAAATGAGGGAAGAGCGCATATTTTTGAAAAACTGTATTAATTTGTCTATGATATGGCTCTAAATTTGTAATATCATGCCCCTCAAATTCAACAGTCCCCTCAGTTGGCTTTTCAAACCCACCAATAATTCTTAGTGTTGTAGTTTTACCACACCCACTGGGTCCCAATAGGGTCAAAAATTCATTTTTTCTTATATATAAATTGAGATTATCCAAAACTACATTGTCACCGTATATTTTGGTTATATTTTTTAAATCAATAATTATATCCTTGTCCACTGGTAACCTCCTTAAAAATTTGGTGGTGTGCTAATCCATAGCACTTTGCATATATCGTCCGAATCATTATATAGCTGATGTCCGGATTTCGACTTGAAATAAAATGTATCTCCAGCATTTAGATTGTAGTTTTGCTTTCCATACCTAAGTCTGAGTTTTCCCTCCAGCACGTACCCGAATTCTTCCCCATCGTAGGGAGGAATTTTCTTTGAAGTTCCGCCCACTTCAAGTTCAATCAAAGTTGGTTCCATCATATTTTTTTGTGCATTTGGAACTAGCCACTTTAACATATATTTTTCGTTAATGCTTACGTGCTCAAAATAATCCTCTTCTGAAAACACTATCTTCTCATCAAAATCCTCAAAAAAATCTCTTGGATTAGTCCCTAAGGCATCCAAGATATCTATAAATGTTGTAATCGATGGGGATGCAATATCGTTTTCTATCTGAGAAATAAACCCTTTTGTCAGCTCACTTCTCTGGGCTAACTCATCCTGAGTCAGACCTTGCATAACCCGTAAATTTTTTAGTTTTTCACCAAAATTCATTTTATCAACTCTAGTCATTAAATATTTTGTTTATAATTACTAAACAATTATATTTAATACTCATACATATGTCAATATTAAAATCAATTATTAAAATAACTTTACAATTGGAAAAATCCTGTTCCCAACAAAAAAGCCAAGCTATAAAGCCTGACTATTTTCTATAATCACTCAGATTCAAAATTTTTGCTTCCTTTGATATGGATTTTGGATAAAGATATTCACAATAAAGTTTTCCCATGGGTGCTAGAACCATCTTTTCTCCATCATTTTCTAATAGGGAAAGAACTTCCAGAAGTTCCAGAATTTTCTTTGTGTTTCCCTTTGTAAAATCAAGTTTTTCTGATTCCATCATTCCCATTACCATATCTATTTCAGAACGCGCTTCATTTTCAGTCACTCCCAAGTATCCACTTATTACTTTCACATCCAACATATAATTTAATATATGTGCTACTAATACATCCATACTAGTCCTAACTAGGCTATTGTATTTTGCCGTCATCATAAACATTTGATCCACAATTACTACAAATTCTTTCTGCACCAATAGATGATATAAAAAGTTAATTATTGGGATATTACCTTGGCTTACGTTCCTGTACTCATCTAGCTTGAAAAAATTACTGATTTCAGCTAGGTCTCTTATCGTGCTTGACGTAAAGTGTCGCTTGCTTTTAGTCAATTGGAGTCCGCTATCTTCATAGGACACATGGTATATTGCATGAATCAAATCCACCAAGGTAAAAATACCTATGAGGTTGTGGTTCAGTTCATTTTTTTTCTTGTCTATTAAATCGATTAATTCCTTTGATGTTTGGTTGATTCCCCTATCTGAAATAATTTTTTTAAAATTGAAAATGTTATCCTTTGCAGCTTCTAAAGATTTTATTGCAAAGGTGCATTCTGTGCCCTCAGCTGCTGCTCTTTTAAATACATCAAGTAATATTGTGATAAATATTTCCGGTTCACCCTCTACCAAAAACACATCCATTTTACACAGCTCTTCAAACATCAAGTTGTAATCCATATTGTAGATACTCAATTCTTGGTCAGTCCTATAGGCAATCATTGCCGTATCCACTAATATGTCGAAGCTTCTTTCTATCTCGTAATACTCGTAGTCTAACAACAGGGAATCCCCTTGCTTTACTTGTAAATCTAGCACCATGTTCATGTGGTATTTTAGGTAGTTTTTATGGATTACAATATCTGTGAATACACCAAAGTCGTCGTCCACATCATATTCTTCATATATTTCAATCACTTCATCCCTTTGGAGTAGGTTTAGATGATATGCATTCTCCCTAATTATGCTGTAGAAGTCATCTTCTTCATCTGGTTCCAACACTCCAAAAATAATGTCATTAAGCTTAAATTTTTCAGAATCTAAATCATTTACATTATAAAGCTCTCCATCATTGAGGTCCATAAAAGATGCTTCAAATTCAGATATATATACAACCTCAAAAAACCCCATATTTAATTTCTTTTCGCCTTCTTCTTGGCCATTGTTATAGCCGTTGACATCTAGCATTTTCATAAGTGACAATTCCATTATCGAAGTCATCTCATCTTCGCTTAAAATGGATAGTCTAAGTGGGTCAACTACATATTCCCTTTCCAAGAATTTGAGAATTTCTAAACGATATTTTGTCAATTTCAAATTAATATTCTTCATACTCTATATACATCCTTTTAAAGCTTTATTAGCAATTTAATAATAACACTATTAATCAAAATTGTCACTTAACAAATTTATCCACAAATTAAAATACGATTTTCAGCTTGTCCACATAGTTATCAACATTATCCACAGCACATTTTGGGAAATAATTAACCTTAAGTAAAGATTTTATTAAGAAATAATGGGTAGTAATAAATAACACTATTATAAAAAAATAGTATTGGAGGTAAGAATATGATAATAACTTATGCGGGAAAAAATGTTCAAGTAACAGATGCAATGAAAGAACTTGCTGAAAAGAAATTGAGTAAACTTGACAAGTTTTTTAGAAGTGACGTACTATGCAAGGTTACATTTTCGCAGCAAAGGTCGGCACAATTAGTAGAAATTACTATTGAGTTGCCGGGCACATTTATTAGGTCAGAGGAATCTTCCAACGACTTACAGACAGCTATCGATAAAGCAGTTGAAGTACTTTCTAGACAAATCAGAAAACACAAAACAAAGCTAGAAAAGAAATACAGAGGAAATAATGAATCAATCAGATTTGAAAACATCCCTGTAAATGAAGCATCTGACGAATTGGATGCGAGAATTTTTAAAACAAAAAGTTTAGAATTGAGACCTATGAGCGCGGATGAAGCAATTTTACAGTTGGAATTGGTAGGACATGATTTCTACATGTTTAGGAATGCTGATTCAAACGATGTAAATGTAGTCTACAAAAGAGTAGACAAGGGCTACGGCTTATTGGTACCTGAATTATAGGATTATAATAAATTAAGCTAGGACAATACTAGTTTTTAAATAATATTTAACCCGGCAAAATTTTATTTCTCATAAAATTTTGCCGGGTTTTTAATAATCGAGGAAGTTTTATCCTAAATTTTTATGTATTATTTCTCTGTGAGACCAAGGGAAACCTCAATTGCAGTTTCAATTGACCTCATCTTTTTATCATTGAAACTGCCGATTTTTTCCTTCAGCCTCATTTTATCAATCGTTCTAATCTGCTCCAACAGCACCACGGAATTTTTGGGTAGACCGTATTCGTTGCTAGCTGATAGGGCAACGTGTGTTGGTAGCTTCGTCTTATTCATTTGTGACGTAATGGGTGCAATAATCACCGTGGGCGAATATTTGTTTCCTACGTCGTTTTGTATTATCACTACTGGCCTTACTCCTCCCTGCTCCGATCCCAGCACAGGGCTTAAGTCAGCGTAGTACAAATCTCCTCTTTTAACGTTCATATCTATTTATATCTCTCGCTATTTTTCTCTAGTTCCATATTCACATCTTTGAGTGTTTCTAAAAGATCCGAAGCAATCATCCCCGCCTTGGAATTCTTTTGTGCAGCAATTAAGCCTGCTGCCGAGTGCATCTTCGTTCCCAATGTAGCTGCATTAAATATGCTGTAGCCTTGGCCTACTAATGACGCAATTATGCCTGCCAGCACATCTCCACTTCCAGCAGTTGCCAAACCTGAATTTTCTAAATCA
>CAYUJY010000098.1:0-7505 GCA_964445145.1 uncultured Peptoniphilaceae bacterium
TGTAGCGGGTTGCAGGTTACAGGGCACCGCTAGTTCCCCATCTAGTACGGCAAATGGCGGAGAGAGGGGGATTCGAACCCCCGAGACGGTTATCCCGTCTACCCGCTTTCCAGGCGAGCGCCTTCAACCAACTCAACCACCTCTCCACAAGACTAGCTTTAACATTTTACAATAACTTTACTTCATTGTCAATTAAAACTAATTTCTCCATAAAATTTCCGAAGCATCGCAAACAACACTTCGGAAATCTTATTTAATATATACCCTTATTAACGTAAATTAATCTAATACCAACCTCTTAGCTTCATAGCTTCAGCTACTCTTCCAACTGAACGCATATAAGCAGCTTTTCTCATGGAAACCTTATGTTCTTCCTTTATTTCCCAAACTTTTTGAATAGCTTCCACCATAGTTTCTTCTTCTTTTCTTGAAATTTCATCGTAGGACCAGTAATATCCACTTTTATTTTGTACCCACTCCAGATATGAAACTATTACTCCACCAGAATTTACAAGAATATCTGGCGCTGTAATAATTCCTTTTTTGTCTAGAATTATGTCAGCATCCTTGGTAGTCGGTCCGTTTGCTCCTTCCACAATAAGGGGCGCGTTAATTAGCTCTGCTACTTCCGTCGTAATCGTATCTTCCATTACTGCAGGAATCAATACGTCTACATTCAATGCCCAGAATTCTTCGATTCCTATTATTTTAATATTGTCTAAGTTTCTTAACGTCTTGTGTGCTTTTTTTTCAGCAATTAGCTCATCATAGGAAAAACCTTCTTCCCTATAAATTGCATAAGCACCAAGTTGTTTGTCAAATTCTGATATGGAGACAACCTTTGCTCCCAATCTTTCTAAATGCTTGGTAGATGTCGTTCCTACATTTCCAAAACCTTGAATGGCAACTGTTGCATCTTTGATGTCCTTGTCCATGTTTTTTAAAAGTTCCCTTGTAGAAATTGCGATTCCTAAGCCTGTGGATTCTTCTCCGCCAAGGGTTCCGTGAAGTCCAATTGGTTTTCTAGTATATACACCCATTACCTGACTTCCATGTAATACGTTGTATTCATCCATCATCCATGTCATAGTTTGAATATCTGTGTTCATGTCCGGGCCGTGTAGGTCGATGTTCTCTCCAGTAAATGGATAAAGCACTCTTACATATTCCCTAGCTAATCTTTGCAGCTCAGATTCGGATAATTCAGAAGGGTCTACAATAACTCCTGATTTGGACCCTCCTAGTGGCAAACCAACTAATGATGTCTTAAACGTCATCCAAACTGACAATGCTTTTACTTCATCTAGGTAAACACTTGTATTGTACCTAACTCCCCCAATGGATGGACCTAGGGCTGTATTGTGTTGGGATCTATATCCCTTAAGTACTCTCGTCGTCCCATTGTCCATTTTAAGTGGTATTGTAAATTCCAACACCCTTTCTGGTTCCTTAAGTAACTCATATACTGTTGGGTCTAGATTCAACTCTTCGCATGCATTTTTTACATTTATAAGAGCTGTATCCAATGCATTTAATTTTTCTGGCATAATATTCCTCCGTGTAAATTTCAATAATAATATATTATAATACTAAACTATCTATTTGCGTAACTTTTTTGAAAATATTTTTTTTAAATATTAAATGTTCATATAATAAAAAGTTGTCGAGTAGACCGACAACTTTACATTGTTATGCCATAATCATAGTAGCCAAATTGAAATATATCAACAAACTGCAAGCATCCACGATTGTGGTTATAAAAGGAACCGCCATAATTGCTGGGTCCAAATTTAGTTTCTTCGCTGCAATAGGTAAAAGCCCCCCAATGATATTCGAAGAAAATACAGTAAATACTAAAGTTAATGATATGGTTAGTGCCACTTCCACGCCTTCATGTTGAATTAGAAATACTCTAATCAATAAAATCATAACTAATACAACAGAGATAACTGCACTTGTTTGAAATTCCTTAAAAAATATTTTTGTATAATCCCTTTCGTCTACATCACCAGTTGCTAGTCCACGGATTACTAATGTTGAACTTTGGGATGCTGCATTACCACCCGTATCCGTTAACATAGGCATTAGCGTAGAAAGTACCGCAAATTGTCCCAGTAACCCTAAGTATGAATTAATAATCAGTCCAGTTAAGGTTGCTGAGAACATTAATATCAATAGCCAAGGAATTCTATCCTTCGCTAGATTTAACGCAGATGTTTCCAAATATATATTGTCATTTGGTCTAATAGCAGCCATCATCTGGAAGTCTTCTGTGTCTTCTTCTTCCATTACTTCTAATACGTCGTCGATGGTTACTATACCAACTAATCTCATGGAATTGTCCACAACGGGCATTGCAATGAAACCGTACTTTTGGAATAATTCAGCAACACGTTTTTGGTCGTCTTCAGTATTTAAATAAATTACGTCCTCTTCCATTACGTCTTCAATTTTTAAATTTTCATCACGAGTTACTAAGGTGCGCAGTGATACGATTCCTATCAGTTTTCTGTTGTTATCTACTACATAGGATGAATAAATTTGTTCTTTTCTTAAACCTACTTCTTTAAGGTATCCTAGTGCCCTCTCCACAGTGTAGTTTTTGTTCATGCTAACGTACTCAATCGTCATCAAGCTTCCAGCTGAGTTTTCTGGATATTTTAAAAATTGATTCACAAGGGATCTCTCTTCGGGAGAGATGTGATTAATAATTTTTTCTACAAATTCAACTGGCATTTCCTCTATCATGTCAACTATGTCATCAAAATATAGTTCATCCATGATGGATTTTATTTCCTTCTCAGTTATGGAGCCCAATATGTCCTTTTGTGCTTCCAAGTCCAAATAGGCAAAGACGATTGATGCAGAGGATTTTGGTAGCATCCTAAAGACTAACAGCGCTTTAATAGGGTCCTCCATGTCATTTAAAATCTCAGCTATATCTACTTCATTGGTCTCGGTGAGATACTCCTTGAGCTTTGCGTATTCCTTGTTGTCAACAAGTCGTAGGATGTCCGCTTCTTCAAAAATAATTCTTTCGGTTAAATTCCTATCTCTCATCTTCCACCTCCTGTTCTAAATTTTTAATAATTATATACATATAAGTCTGTAACGGTTATTAAACCGGTAATAGTGCCGCAGCTATGGCAAAATAAATAATTATTGCCACGGCGTCGACGATGGTTGTGATTATGGAGCTAGACATTATTGCTGGGTCAATTTTAAATCTTTCAGCAATTAATGGAATCATTCCTCCAAAAACTTTTGCGACTAAAATTGCAACAAACATTGTTACAGCAACTACCAAGCCGATGCTTACAGATACCCTATCTATTAGCATAACCTTTGTAAAGGATGCTGCAGCCATTAATACCCCAACCATTACACCAACTTGCACTTCCTTAAGTGTAACTTTCCAAAAATTTGTAAAAGTAATTTCTTCCAGCGCAAGATTACGAACTGCCAATGTGGAGGATTGAATTCCTGCGTTACCACTGGCTCCTGTTAACATGGGAAGAAAGGAGTTTAGAACTAAATATTGTGCTAATATCCAACTGTAATTTCCTATAATATTTCCCGTAAATGTACCCGATATCATAAGTATAACTAGCCAAAGCAATCTGTCTTTTGCTAATTTTACGGGACTTTCTTCCAAATACAACCCTTCTGATGGCGCCATCGCTGCCATCTTTTGGAAGTCTTCCGTGGTTTCTTCTTCCCTAATATCTAGAATGTCGTCGACGGTAACTATACCAGTCATACGCCCTTCCGTATCCACAACTGGAAGCGCAATGAAATCATATTTCGAGAACTCATCGGACACGATTTCCTGGTCAGTGTCAGTATGCACGAAAATTACGTCTTCGATCATTATATCTTTTATAAATTCACTTCTGTCTGCTATAACTAGCTCTCTCAAAGAAACTACGCCAAGCAATCGCCTGTGGGCAGATATCACGTAACAATTATATATGGTTTCCTTGTCCATACCATTTTTACGAATGTATTGGAGTGCATCTCCAACGGTCATGTCGATGGTCAGCGCCACGTACTCGGACGTCATAATAGAACCAGCTGTTTTTTCCTTATAGTTTAAAAACTGATTTATTAGCTTTCTTTCCTCAGGGCTGGTATTTTTTAAAATTCTTTTCACAGCATTTGCTGGTAGTTCCATCAGTAAATCCACTTTGTCATCCAAGTATAAATCGTCTAAAATTGGCTGTAACTCTTCGAACCTAATTGAGTTTACAATCTCCAATTGCTTTTCTATTGAAAGGTATGAAAAAACCTCCGCTGCTAGTTCCTTTGGCAGAAGTCTAAAAACTATGGTTTGGTTCGGTGTTTCCAATTCGTCGATTATCTCCGCGATGTCAACTACGTGTAGAGAGTTCAAATTCTCTTGGATAATTTTAAATTGTTTTGTATCAATTAATTCTTTAATGTTTTCCATATTATACCTCGCTATCTATTTTATACTAAAATCCAATTTTTTTATAGTCCACTATGGAGAAATTTGATATTGTTATATAAAATTGGGTACTAAATAATAAAGGAGTTGATGTTATGGAAAATAAATATTTAGTACCTATCGATGGCTCTGAAAGTTCACTTAGAGCTCTAGATGAGGCTATGAGATTAGGCGAAAAAGCACAAGCAGAGATTTTCATACTGTCTGTTGTACCTGAAGTATACCTAGTAGATCAAGTTCCGAATGCGTATGTGTATTCAGAAGCAAGTGGTGATGGAGTTTTAAATATGACCAAGAAAATCTTAGAAACTGCTAAAGAAAGAGCAGCAGGATATCCTTACCCTGTCAACACCAATTATGTTATTGGTAACGTATCAAAGGAGATTCTAAGCTTTGCAGACGCTAACAATATTTCTTTAATAGTTATGGGAAATAGAGGTCTAGGCGCATTTTCAAGAACATTCTTGGGTAGCATTTCCAACAAAGTCATCAACGGAAGTAAAGTTTCAGTACTAGTAGTAAAGCACAAAGAATAATCAATCATATCCCACCGTTTAACGGTGGGATATTAAAGGTGAAATATGAATAAATCAATTAAAGAATTTTTTTTGGTCGCAGTTGGAGCAACACTTATGTCCGCTGCGATGTATTTTGGTATGGAGCCCCATTCATTAGCCCCCGGAGGAGTTTATGGTGCTTCAGTTTTAATATCTTCCATATCAAATTTTCCCATAGGTGCAATATCTTTAATACTAAATGGAATACTCTTTACCTTAGCATTTAAATTCCTAGGTAGCCATTATGGCGGAAAAACAATTTTTGCTACTATAGTTTTCAGTGGCGCACTAATTGTATTTGAAAAGCTATTTCCTAACTTAGAGCCCCTCACAGACGATATATTGTTAGACTTGTTAGTTGGAACTGTAGCTAGCGCCATTGGATTGATAATTGTCCTTAACCAAAACGCCTCCACTGGAGGAACAGATATTTTAGCTTCCATGATCCAAAAATATACGGGATGGGAATTTGGTAAGGCACTAATGTTTTGTGACATACTAATAACTCTAGGTGCAAGTTACTTTTTTGGATTGAAAATCGGTCTATATTCCCTATTTGCAGTAGTTGCATATGGAGTTGTCATTGACTATATACTAGAAGGATTTGATAAAAATAAAGAAATGACAATTATCACTTCGAAAAACGATGAAGTATTAAATTTTATTTTTGAAGATTTGGATAGATCAGCCACAATATATAAAGCCGTGGGAGCATTTTCTAACATAGAGAGAGATGTTATAGTAACAGTCCTCGATAGGAGTAGCTTTGTACGTCTGAAAAAATTTATTAAAGAAACTGACCCCCATGCATTTATCACTGTAAATGAAACCTACGAGGTCTTGGGTGAAGGTTATAAGGATTTAAGTAGCCAATGACATATTATTATATAGCAATCAATCTGCTGGCATTTTTTGCATATGGAATGGATAAGTTAGCAGCTAAAAACAATTCCAGAAGAATAAGTGAAAAAAACCTCCTAACTTTAGCTATCTTAGGAGGAGGTGTAGGTGCACTGTCTGGAATGAAAATATTCCATCACAAAACCAGAAAGCCTATATTTATAGCCACGACAGCTATTTCCATCGTGGCCCATATATTTATTTATTCAAAATTTAGAACGTAGCTTAGAATTTTAAGTATCGTTCTATTTTTTTCTTGCATTTTTTCAGGATGAAATTGTACAGCAAATAATTTTTTATCCCTGTTTTCAATGGCTTCAATAACTCCATCTTTGGATACAGCTGCCACATTAAAGCCATTTCCCAAATTCTTTATTGCTTGGTGGTGGGTAGAATTTACTAATAATTTGTCTGTGTTGAAGATTTCATATAGAAATCCTTCCTTCTCTAGTTCTATGGAATGGGTAAAGTCATAGTTCGTAGATGGTGCCATATGGCCTATTACATTGGGAATTTCTGTAAAAATATCTTGGTACAAGCTACCACCAAAATGGCAGTTTAAGAGTTGCATTCCCCTACAGATACCAAATATTGGCTTACGGTGTCTTAAAGCAGCGCTAATGATAGCCAGTTCTGTTTCATCTCGCTCCAAGCACACATCGCTCAATTTAGGACTAGGGTCTTCTCCGTAAAGTATCGGATGTATATCTTCTCCACCTGCTAATACAATGACATCCAGTGACTTTACAATACGGTCAATTAGTTCTAAATCTTCAACGATTGGTATCATTACAGGATGTCCCCCTGCCCTTTCCACAAATCTAACATAATCAGTATTCATGCCAATATATGGTTTGCCATTTAATTTAATATTTTCGGTTGATATTCCAACTAGTTTTTTCATCTACTTTTCATCCTTTCATTTGTGTAGTTTAGTGCATTATCTAGCATTTTATATGCTATGGAATGGGCTGCATCATCATAGTTAATGAAGTGCATATTATCTATATTAATATAATTATCGATTAATTTTTGTTTGAAACTTGCCATGATTTTTGGTTTAACAATTTCATCCCTGTCACCAATGAGAATTAATGCATGTCGTCCATGGAAACTTTCTAAAAAATTCGTAGGATTGAATTTCATAAATTCTTCTCTTTCAATTGGATCTACTTTCTCTGACAGATTCTCGGAAATTTCATCTAGCATATCGTAATCAGCTAATCCGTTGTACAAAATCGCAAATGCAATATCCTTGTCCCTAGCTATTATAGATGACGCTATCATCGCCCCCATTGAGTGCCCAGATATTGCAATATTTTTAATATCTCCATTAAGTCTATTTAGTATAAGGTCCTTAATATCCCAATACTCGGCAAAGGTTTGTATCATAATATCCATTACACCTGTGTAGTCATATGGGTCTTCCACACAACCCCTAACTCCGTGGGATTCCATTTCAGGCATCACAAATTGATATCCGTGAAGCGCAAAAAGCTGTGCCATGTGTTCATACCTGGCCACATCAGATCCATAACCGTGATAATGTATAATGGTTTTTCTATTGTTAGAATATGGCT
>CAYUJY010000099.1:0-7408 GCA_964445145.1 uncultured Peptoniphilaceae bacterium
CCAGCGCAAAAGTATGTCCCCTTGCTCTATCGTACTGCACAGAAAAAACAAATCCTTCATAGAAAGTATTTAAGTATGGATATTTTTCCAAATAATCATGTGGCTCTGATCCACCGTATGTAGTAGCTTTCATTTCACTGTTTTTCATAAAGGATGCTACAATTTCTGGATATTGCTCTGCCCAGTCCTCTACTGGTACGATCCCCTTAGGCATCTCCTTTGAGGATACTACTTCCGATTCACCAGCTTTAGTTTCTACCTTAGTATCCGTAGTTTTTGGTGGCTCTTCAGCTTTTTTACAACCCGTGAAAATGAGGGAACCCATGATTAAAACAACAAGTAAAACCCTCAGTTTATTTTTCATAATCTCGCCTCCTTAAAGTAATTTCAGCAATTTACTTAATTAATTCTATCACAATTTCAACACAAAGTAAAGAAAACAGTTTCTCAAATTTTTCAGTTCTAATTTTCTTAAGGCTAAAAAAATAAAGAGAGGCAATATTTGCCCTCTCTACTTAATTTGAAATTCTTTCCCAAGCCTCGTAATCATCCTTGTCAAAGGTAGTTACGTGACTGTTTGCAGCCTCAATAATTTGTAATTTTGCCCAATGATTTGTAATGTCATTGAAGTTAATTAAATTTGTTGAATTAATCATGGATTTTTCAATGATATTTCTTCCTAGCATTCTATTTACCATGGTGACTATTTCGCCCCTGGTAATGGCATTTGCTGGCATAAATGTTCCATCTGGATAGCCGGTTACCCAACCGTTCCTTGCTGCTCGCATTATACTATCATATGCCCAATAATCACTCTGAACGTCAGTAAAACTAACTTGTGACAATGACCCAGAGGAATTTTTAAACCTGGTTACTATGGTCGCTAGCTCTGCCCTAGTGATAGTTCCATTTGGATTGAAGCTTCCGTCAGGATAACCCTTAAGCAGGTCTAGGTGACTAGCATAGGCTACGGCATCGGAATACCACAATCCAGATTTTACATCACTGTACAACGCTGTATATCCAGTTGGTATCCTGCTATTTGGTGCTGCAAGTCGTGCAAATATCATTGCCGCCTCAGCTCTCGTTAGGTTGCCTTGAGGTTTGAATGTATTATCTTCATAACCCTTTATATAGGCATTGTGAACTTCTGTTTTTATCACCACGTTTTCTTTCGGTTGCGTCGTCACACTTAATCCTGGTAGTGGCACATAAACTGTATTAGAATTTTCTCTAATGACTTCCCTGTCGTAGACTGTCACTTTGATGGTTTTAGTCGTTACGTTACCGTCACTATCACGTACTGAGTATGTCAGCTCATAAACCCTTGGTACTTGAGTATTTACGCTGCCGCTGTGACTTAACATATGGGTTAAGTCACCATCTTCCACATCGTAAGCCTTCGCACTAGCATAAGGATCGAAGTTCATGCCCTTTATTATCAAGCTATCATAGACATAAATCATCGGCTTATTATTTGTTGGAGTTACTATATTTTCACGAATTGTAATTTCAGCGATTTCCTCAGTCGTCAAACCACCTGAATCGGTTACACTATATTTTATCAGTACGGTATTTCCTGCTTTGTATACACCATATTCTATATAGGTAATGCTATTCGTTAAATCTAAATCCTCTGCATCCGTTGCCGTTACTCCCGCAAGTGGATTGAAGTTTTGTCCTTCGCTAATGGTTATATTTCGCACACCTTCTATCCTTGGTGCAGTATTTACTGAAACTCCCTTGTGTTGAACTACCGAATATATCGGTAAGCTTTCAAGCTTCGTATTTTCGTCTATGGTTTTTCCAACGAGTACTTCACCGGCAACGAAATCGTCAGCTGATGAAATAGAATATTTTCCTGTATCATCTACTTCTGCTCTTCCAATCTCAAGGTTACTACTGTTAAATATCACTACAGTAGTGCCAGGGGTTCCAATTCCAGAAATTACATTTTCCCCTTCGTACACTGTATTGATAGTCGGTGCATTAGGTCTAGTTTGAGTAGTGGAATAATCGTATTGAAGATAAACGGAAGCTTGGGTATCTGAAAATGTTCCATTTAATACGCTTCCCGCCTTTGGTCCACTGTAGGTCATATTGTCAATGGTTGAAGGAGTTACTATATATTCAGTACCTATCTCTCCTACCAAAGCTTTTTTCCCAAGTGGATTTCCATCCATATCTTCAAAGTACACCATTACAGAACCTAGAGTAGATGCTTGTGCGCTGATTTTGTAGATATAAACTACCGAAATTTCATCAGTTTCAAATGTTCCAGTGGCATTTGCTGGTGTTTCTACTAATTCATATCCTTGGAATATCTTCTCTTCTGTGTAATATCTTGAACCCACGGCTCCTGTTAGTTTAATTTCACCTATTAACGGAGTGTTGTCTTCCTTCACGTATTTCACTACAACACTACCTGTTCCCGATGAAAGTTGACTGTATTCATATACCACAGTAGTGATACCTTCAGAAATTGTTCCAGCAGCTGGTGCACTTCCCATTTGCAAACTACCTGTTCCATATCCCGTTATAGTTTTTGCAGTTGTATTATATGGAGCACTCACTTCATCAGTAATTATATCTCTTCCAAAGATTTCTCCGCCGGTAGCTTTATCAATATGTTTAACTACGACAGTACCTTCTATTGTAGGCTCTAAATCTGCAATTTTTTCATACTTATATACTACCGTTAAAATTCCTGCAGTATAGTTTCCAGATACTGGTGCACTAGTGTTATCGTGACTTCCCACTCCATAGCCAGCTATTGTTTTTGCGGTAGTTGTATATGGATTGCCAATTTCTCCGCTGCTTTCATTTCTCAGAGAAATTTCAACACCATCATCATCTACGTGCTTCGTAACTACTAACCCGTCTTTGTATGTTGGAGTATCGACGGTTTTAGCGTATTCATAAACTACAGTGGTGATACCTTCACTAAACTTACCATTTGATGGGGAGCTTCCCGATTGGAGCGTTCCTCCTTCATAGCCTAGTATAGTCTTGGTTGCGGTCGCATAATCCTCACCCACATTGCCTGATATGGTCACTCGCTCTGAAATTTCAATGGAAGTATCCTTTTCCACATGTTTAACTACTACTGTACCCATCACATTTTCATCCGTTGCAGTGTAAATATATAGGACATTGATATTATCCTTAGTAAACTTACCTGTTGAATCTCCAATTGTTTCATGATAGGTGTATCCAGAAATATCTTTTTGTACGGTTAAATAGTCGGTTCCCACCGTTCCAGTTAGGTATTCGGTCTTGCTTATTACAACTCCGCTCCTATCCGTATACTTTACTATCACCATTCCAAAAGAATCACCTGGGACTGTCACTTCCTCTTTCTTGTCACTTTCAAGTTTTCCTGGAGCAGTTGCCGTCACGCTTACGATATCCCCTTCGGAAAGTGGCTTAACTGCTGCCCTGTAGTTACCTAGGTCATCGGCAGTAGTAATAAATGTTCCTTGTGGGGTCATAACTTTTACCGTTGAACTAGGCTCTGCTGTACCATTTACTGTCACTTCGTTGGCTCTAGGCGTGACTATCGTTGGAATATCTGTTTTTCCCAAGTCAACTGGAGTCCATTTTGCTAGTAATCTAATATCGGATGTGATTTCAGTACTAAAGTCAAAACTCGTATCTGAATTTAAATCTTGATACCACCCAACAAAGTTAAATCCATTTCTCTGTGGAACATTAGGTTCCGTCACTGTGCTGCCATGTGCTACAACAGTCGTTTCATGGATAGTTCCCATTCCGTCATTTAAGTCAAATTCAACTGTATAATCTCCGGCTTCCCAAATTGCATACAAAACTAAATCATCCGTCAGTTTGATTATTTGATTAGGACTATATTCCGTACCACTTCCATCGGCATTAGTGTTCCAACCAGTAAATGCATAGCCTGTCTTAGAGGAAGTATTTGCTTTTACCATTACATTTTCATTGTAACTGTGATTGTCGACTATATCTGCACCAGTTCCAGTATTTGGATTGTAAGTCACAGTTTTCAAATCAGGAACATAGTACACATTAATCTGTGAGCTATTGTCTTCCAGGACAACTATAGAGTCAGGAAAATTCACTTTTAGTGAATATCCTAATGCTGTCGGATGATTTAATGTAACTACTTCATTAATATATCCCACACCCTTTAGTGGATTATCAGTGATTCCTGGCACATTTGTAGTTGTTCCATCAACATAATAATTCACAGTGTAGCTATAATTTCTAGCAGCTTCATCAACCTTGAAATAGATTTTTAATATTTGTCCATTGGAATTTATCGTCGTTGTTCCATCTTGGATATCAATATGAGTTTTATCTATATCTAAGGTATATCCTTCTGGTGCAATTACGTCAAATTCAACTTCTGGAGAAGCTATGTTCACAGTATCTACGATATTTTTAAATAGCTTATCTTCCACATAATATTCAATATTGTAGGCGTAAGTGGAGTTATCATCAACTACATAATATACGTGGATAATATCTCCATCCATCACAGTGATAGGAAGTAGTGCCAGCGTAGTTCCCAGCGGCATTTCCATTTTGTCTAATTTGTAGCCTACTGGCATATTGCTAGTATCCACAGAATTTATGATTGGATTTCCCACTGGAACTGTCAAATTCTGAATTAAATCTGTTTGTTCAACTCCGCCTTTATAGTATTTCACTTCATAATTTACAACCATGGCCTCATCAAGGATGTAATAGACTTTAATGACCTTATCTGTTTCACCAACCACAACGTTTCCAGTAGTAAAATCCACATTTCCAAAAACATATTTTTCAAGCTTGTAACCATCAGGCATATTAGCTCTTGGAATATCATCCAGTGTCACTATAGGGTCTAGTTTAGAAATTGTATAAGGTATATAATCAAATAATTTTCCATCCACATAATACTCGACAATATATGGATATGTCTCTCCATCATCAGGGATGTAATTTACTGTAATTACATATCCTTCATTTATTACACGAGGTAAGCTCGTATTTCCATCCCACCTGTAAAATTCTGGAATCATATGTGTTACATTTACGAAGCTTAATGGCTGATCATCAGGGTGTATACTTGCATCAACCGTATCAAGTGGGTTGTTGCTATCTCCATCCTTCGTATAAATTATCTTATAGTTTATATTATCTTCTGAACCTCTTACATAAAATACGTCAACATTATTATGCTCACCTGTTATTACAAACCCATCTGCAGGTATTACTGGATACCTTTCGCCCCCAAATACATAGTGTCCCACGGTATAACCATTTGTATCCGCTGCAGGTGAAGGGATAGCCTTCACATAAGGATTAAGGGGATCTACATTTCCTTCACCGTTAAATTCTATAAGCGTATCTGACTTATAATAGTTTATGGTATAAGGAAGATTTGCAATTTTTTTATAGTTGAAAATAATAATATTTTTTGTTTCGTCTTCATTAACTACCAAAGTTTTAGAATTTAATCCACTAACCTCATAACCTGTGATGTCGATTGCAGTTTCAATCACATTGCTTCCAAATGGAGCGCTACCCGTTTTATCGCTTACATCTTTAACAGGCTCGTTATTCTCATCTAAATATTTAACCGTATAAGCATACTGAGCCTTTTTGTATACAAAGGTGAAAATATTATCTGGTGTACCATTTGAAAACATTACTGTTTTCAGGTTAGCTTCATTTTCAACTAAAGTATATCCAGTTATTGCTGGCGCAGTTTCTTCTCTACTTGTCCCAACTGGTACATCCTCAGTTACAACCTTAACATCGCTGATTAAAACACCTAACTCATCCACATATTTAACTATATAGGTTAGCTTTTTAGATTCCGTATAGTTAATGGTTAAAATCAGGTTGTCGTCTTCCAATAAACCACTGGTTGTGGAACCATTAGCAGTATATATATAACCGTCAAAATTCTTCGGGGATGTGTACACTGTCGTTCCGGCTAGTCCTGTCAGCGTTTCAGTTCCCAATTCCCTTGCATTTACCCCGTCTACTGCAACGTGTTTTATGGTGTAATTTTTATATTGACCGTCATCCTTTACATAATAGATGTTTTTTGTATTAGCTGTATTGTTAACACCTGCTGTTAGCGTAAAGTCTGCTGGCATCGTAAATGTATCCGCGCTGGTTTCAATGCCGAGAGCCCTATATCCAGTAGTTAAATTCGGATATGATATATTTATCTTCGTCTCCGCACTGGCACTTCCAGTAACTGGATTAGGTGCAATACCAGGCACCAATTCCGTAGTTTTGGTGTAGGTATTACCGTCAATTGTAGCTATATAATAGTTTAGGGTGTAGTCATAATCATCATCCAAATCTACTATATAGAAAATGTTCACTACATTGTCCACTGGGTTGTTTGAGCTCTTTTGTGCCAACGTCCAATTTGTTTCGTCAAAATCTGTCACTACATTTTTTACAACAAGTTTGGACGGTTGGTTAGTTGCTGGCTTATATCCGTCTACAATCGGTAGGTCTACTGGTATTTCCGTACCCACCACAGCTGAACCTTCCACTGGATTAACGGGAATTCCTGGAACTAATATGCTCTTATAGGCTTCCGTAGCATCTGATGGAACCAATCTGTAGTAATTTATCCTATATGCGAAGGTTTTGGTCTCATCAGGTTGATAAACGTAATTAAAGACATTTACAGTTGCTAAAACTCTGAAAAGTTCCGTATCTGGTGTAATTAATTTATAGCCTGCAATGTTCTTTGGAGGAACTTCCGTTTGATTTAATAATGTTCCAACAATGGCCGTTCCAGTAGTTTCCAATATCCCTGGGATAGGTGTGAAGCTATTGTCACTATTCATCGTCACATATCGTATGGTATATGGTACCGTATCTGCAGTATAATAATATTTCAGCTTACTAAGTCCTGTACCTTCAATCACAACCGATTCCACATTGCCCGGTGCATTTTTGTCGTAGGTATATCCTAATATTTCTTTTGGTGTACCACCAACGGTACTTCCCGTCTTTCCTATCAAGGTGTCGTAACTATTTGGTAAAGTCGGGTAGCTTCCATCTTCATTTTGCAAATAGTATTCTATCGTGTAGTTGGTGTTGTCGTTGGCATCATAATATTGCTTTAATACTAAAGTACCATCACCTTTTATAAATCCTGTACTCGTACTGAAATGTGGATTATAGGTATAACCTTCTATTGCAGGTGGCGTTGCAGTTACTGATTCTCCCACCATACCTTCCTTCATATAAGAAAGACTACTTTCTAAAATTGGACCACTTGGGGAATTTTTATAAACTTCAACATTATATTTTGTATCCTTGTTTATTGTGTATCTAACCCTTAGAATCAATGATCCGTCTGCTACCAACACACCAGAAATGTTACCGTCGTTTAGGTCAATCGTATAGC
>CAYUJY010000100.1:0-7404 GCA_964445145.1 uncultured Peptoniphilaceae bacterium
GAATTCATAACTGAATTACTAGGTAGTAAGGAATGGATAAAAGACCTTTCACTTTTAACTGATTTAGAAAGATATGCCGATGATGAAAATGTTCTTAATAGACTAAACGAAATTAAGAGTATTAAGAAAGCTCAGTTGGCAGATTATATCTTTAAAAACGAGGGGATACAAATAGATCCTAATTCCATATTTGACGTCCAAGTAAAGAGAATTCATGAGTATAAGCGTCAGCTACTAAATGCATTCCATGTAGTGTATCTGTACTACAGGCTAAAAGAAAATCCTAATTTGGACATACTACCAAGAACTTTTATATTTGGTGGAAAAGCTGCACCTGGGTATTTCAGAGCAAAGTCAATTATAAAATATATAAATGAAATTGCAAAAGTAGTTAATAATGACATGGAAATAAAAGGTAAAATTAAAGTTGTCTTCGTACAAAACTACAGGGTAACCTATGGTGAGAAAATATTCCCAGCAGCAGACATATCCGAACAAATTTCCACAGCCGGAAAAGAAGCTAGTGGTACAGGTAATATGAAGTTTATGTTAAATGCAACACCAACCATTGGAACCTATGATGGTGCCAATGTAGAAATCGTTGGTGAAGCTGGCTATGAGAACAACTTTATCTTCGGCGCTAGGGTTGAAGAGTTGCAAACTATTAAAGATGATTATCAAGCAATGGAATATTATCTAAATGATGATGAGTTGAGAAAAGTTGTGGATAGCTTAATGAGCGGCGAGTTTAAAGATAACGACACCTTCATGTTATTAGATATTTACAATGGTTTATTACGTCAAGGCAATAAATCAGACACTTATTTCGTGTTAAAGGACTTCCGTTCTTATGTGGATATGCAACGTGAAGTGGATAGATCTTACAGGGATAGATTAGGATGGGCGAAAAAGTCCCTAATGAATCTTGCAAATGTTGGAAAATTCTCATCTGATAGAACTATACAGGAATATGCAGACGAAATTTGGGAAATTAGTAGTATTAAATTAGACAAATAGTATTGCAAAATCAAAGAGTTTAGGCAAAGTTGCTTAAACTCTTTTTTGTGCAAGTAATATTTTACAAATTTGTATTTGTATTTCATATATATTTGACAACTATAGACATTTTTAGTACTGTTTTAAATGTTATTATTTAAAAATGTACTTTTATTTGTTACAATCTAATGAAGTAATAATTAAGGAGATACAAAAATGGCAAAAGATAAAATTTTTAGTGGAATACAACCATCTGGAACATTAACAATTGGAAATTATTTAGGAGCCCTTAGTAACTTTACAAAGCAACAAGATACATACGATTGTGTATATTGTATTGTCGACTTACATGCACTTACTTCTTTTGTTAATGTAGAAGAACTAAGAGAAAATACATTAAAGGTTCTAGCGCTATATCTAGCTGCAGGCTTAGACCCTGAGAAATCAATAATTTTCGTGCAATCCCATGTACCTGCCCATGCAGAACTGCAATGGATATTAAATACAATTACTCCACTGGGACAATTACAAAGAATGACACAATACAAAGATAAAGCTTCAAAGCATTCTGAAAACCTATATGCTGGTCTGCTTAATTATCCAATTCTTATGGCAGGGGATATTATATTGTATGATGCAGTGTATGTACCTGTGGGTGAGGACCAACGACAACATATAGAATTTACGAGAGACTTGGTAGAAAAGTTTAATTATATGTATGGCGATACTTTTGTAATGCCTGATATTATGGCAACGCAAGTAGCATCTAGGGTAATGAGTCTACAGGATCCATATTCAAAAATGAGTAAATCAGATGCCGACGAAAATGCATATATTTCTATGCTCGATGAACCAGAAGTCATTCGAAGAAAAGTAAAGCGTGCAGTAACGGATTCTCTGGGTAGCTTTGCATACAATGATGAGCAGGCAGGTCTTAAGAATCTAATTGAAATATACTCTGCTTTTAGCGGTGATAAAGTTGAAGATATTGTAACTAGATTTAAGGATCTTGGCTATGGCAAATTTAAAGGTGAATTGGCAGAGGTTATCGTAGAAGGACTGAGACCTATACAACAATCCTACTACAATATTATGTCAAATCCTGATGCATTAGTTATGGTTTATGAAGATGGTGCAAGAAGAGCAAATGAAATTGCTAGTAAGAAACTTAAAGAAGTATACAAAAAAGTTGGACTTGTGACTTTATAATAATAGAGGTTTAATAATTTTGTCTCTAGAGACAAATGGGAGGAAAAATGGAAAATATTTCTAAAACGTATAATCCTAAGGAATTTGAAGATAGATTATATGATTTTTGGATGCAAAACAATTATTTCGTGGCAAAGGTTGATGAAAATAAAAAGCCTTTTACAATTTCTATGCCACCACCTAATGTAACAGGTAATTTACATCTAGGTCACGCAATGTATGTACTTCAAGATATCCTGACTAGATGGAAGAGGATGTCTGGTTATAGTGCTCTTTGGTTGCCTGGAACTGACCATGCAAGCATTTCAACCGAAGCAAAGGTTGTTGAAAAAATTAGGAGCGAAGGACATACCAAAGAAGAGTTAGGAAGAGAAAGATTTTTGGAGTACGCTTGGGATTGGACTAAAACCTATGGAGGCAACATAAATAACCAGCTTAAGAAAATGGGTTTTTCATGTGATTGGTCTAGGGAAAGATTTACACTAGATGACAATCTAAGCGAAGCTGTTACCTACGTTTTTGTAAAACTATATGAAAAAGGATTAATCTATAGGGGAAACAGGATAATAAACTGGTGCCCAGACTGCGGAACGAGTATTTCAGATGCTGAAGTAGAACATGTAGATTCAAAAGGTAAAATTTGGTATTTGAAATACCCCATAGTAGGAGAAGAGGGGTATTTGACAGTAGCTACTACAAGACCTGAAACTATTCTGGGCGATTTAGCTGTTGCTGTAAATCCAGAGGATGAAAGGTATAAAAACCTAATTGGAAAAACAGTTTTACTTCCACTTATGAATAAAGAGATACCTGTCATAGCTGATGATTATGTAGATATGGAATTTGGATCAGGAGTTGTTAAAATAACACCGTCCCATGACCCTAACGACTTCGAAGTAGGCAAAAGACATAACCTTGGACAATATATTATTATGGACGACAAGGCTCACATCAACGAAAATGGTGGTCCTTATGTTGGATTACCTAGATATGAAGCTAGAAAACAAATAGTAGCAGACTTCGAAAAACTAGGATTGTTAGACCATATAGACGAACATGACAATTCAATAGGTCACTGTGAAAGATGTGATACAATAATCGAGCCAATAATTTCTAAGCAGTGGTTTGTTAAGATGCAAGAAATGGCTGAGGCTACTTTAAGAGAATATAGAGAAAACAACTCTCCTGATATAGTGCCTAGTCGCTTTGGAAATGTTTATACAACATGGCTTGAAAATATTAGAGATTGGAACATTTCGAGGCAATTATGGTGGGGACATAGGTTACCTGTTTATTACTGTAATGAAACTGATGAAATAGTAGTGTCAATGACAAAACCAGAGGATAAACCTGGCAGAACTTTTAGGCAAGATGAAGATACCCTAGATACGTGGTTTTCATCTGCACTATGGCCTTTTTCAACCCTTGGTTGGCCACATGAAACTGATGATTATAAGTACTTTTATCCTACTGATGTATTAGTGACAGGATACGATATTATTTTCTTCTGGGTAATTAGAATGGTTTTTTCTGCCATTGAACATACTGGAGAAGTACCATTTAAGCATGTCTTGATTACTGGTATAGTAAGGGACGAGCAGGGAAGAAAAATGAGCAAATCTTTAGGTAATGGTGTTGACCCGCTTGATGTAATAGAAGAATACGGTGCAGACGCCCTAAGATTCTTTCTAGTAAATGGCAATAGTCCTGGAAATGATTTGAGATATTACTCCGCGAAGGTTGAAGCTGCTAGAAATTTTGCAAACAAACTTTGGAATGCATCAAGGTTTGTCTTAATGAATTATACTGAAGAAAGTAATATCTATAACGTAGAAGAAATTGAACTTTTAATTGAAGATAAATGGATTTTAGATAAGTTAAATTCAACCGTTAAGGATATAGGAGAAAAACTTGATAAATTTGAAATAGGATTATATTCTAATGAAATCTACGAGTTTATATGGAATGAATTTTGTGACTGGTACATCGAGATGGTAAAACCTAGATTGTACTCACAGGATAAGGAAGTAGCAGATAAAGCTCTTTCAGTTTTATTGTATGTACTAGATAAAATTTTAAAGCTGCTTCATCCGATTATGCCATTTATCACAGAAGAAATATATCAACATTTACCAAATAGGGATGAAGCTCTTATTGTAGCTGATTGGCCAGAATATAAAGATGCATTTGTTTTTACAAGTGAAGCTAATAAAGTGGAATATGCTAAGGAAATGATTAGGAGTATTAGAAACATCAGAGCAGAAAAAAACATTCCTAATAAACGTAAAACCAATACATTGTTCTACACTGATGACGAGTTTACAAAAAATGCTATTATCGATAATACTAATCATATTAAGCAATTAGGTTTTTCTGATACAGTGGATTTTGTAAATAAAGACGAGATAGATATGAATAGCTATATATCACTACTGGAAGGTAAAGCAGAGATATTTTTACCACTTAATGAGTTAGTAGATTTTGAAGAGGAAAGACAAAGACTCGAAAAAGAACTTCAAAAGATTCAATCTGAAATTGACAGAGTTAATGCTAAGCTTTCCAATGAAGGATTTATGAAAAAAGCGCCTGAAAAATTAGTAGATGAAGAGCGAGCTAAGTTAGATACATTTAATGTTATGTTGAAAAATATCAACGACCAAATTCAAAAATTGAAGGTGTAGTTTATGAATTATGATGAGGCTGTTAGCTATATAAATGATACAGTAAAATATGGAGGCAAGAATCGAGCTAACTTTAGAGAGTTTATGGCTTTTCTAGGCGATCCACAAGATTGTTATAAAATCATTCATATTGCTGGTACAAATGGAAAGGGATCCTCTGTTAGCTATACAAGTCATGTTCTTGCAAATGCTGGTTACAAGGTGGGGAGTTTTGTATCCCCATATATCCAAAAAATGAATGAGAGATTCCAAGTTAATAACGCGGATATTTCTGATGACAATTTAATAAAGTATGCATCAATTATAAAAAGCAAAAATGATGAATTTATTGAAATGGGTGGAGAACAATTAAGCTCTTTCGAAATTGTTACAGCTATTGGTTTTCTATATTTTAAAGACATCAAATGCGAGATTGTTGTGTTGGAAGTAGGCATAGGTGGGAAAAAAGATTGTACAAATATAATTAAAACTCCATTAGCTGCATTAATTGCTTCAATAGGCTATGATCATATGGAAATACTAGGAGATTCTTTGGAAGAAATTGCCGAAGAAAAGGCAGGAATAATAAAGAAGGATGGATTGGTTTTTTCCCATAATCATTCTGAAACCATTGATAATATTATTAGAAATGTAGCGAAGTCACAAGATGCCACCGTACATTTTGGTGATGAAACAATTTTAAAAGACGTCACTTTCGATGAAATGGGTGCAAATTTCTCTTTGACTTATAAGGATGTAACCTTCGAAAATTTGCGTATCAATTTAGTTGGTAGACACCAAATTGATAATGTTAGAGTGGTAATTATGCTGCTTGTGGAGCTAGTAATCCAAGGCAAGCTAAATTTGACAAAGGATCAAATCCGCGATGGCTTGGAAGCTACCAAATGGCCTGGCAGGTTAGAAAGATTATCTGACAATCCTAGATTCTATATCGATGGAGCACATAATGATGATGGAGTAAGAAGATTATTGGAATCTTTAAATGATTTCACTTACGATAGACTCATAATAGGCATTGGTATTATGGCAGACAAAGATGTAAGTTATGTGTTGGAAAGCTTAAAAAGTGTAGCTGATATTATTATCACGACACAAATTGACTATTATAGATCAGAGAAGGCTGAAAATCTTTATAATATGTTAAAGGATGATTTCTCTAATGTATATATGGAAAATGATTTGGCTGATGCAATAGAGCTTGCAAAAGGATTCGCCGATGAAGGTGATTTAATAATATTCTGTGGATCTTTATATATGGTTGGAGAAGTAAGAAATATATTTGATACTAAAAAAGAAGCAATCTAGTCGATTGCTTCTTTAATAACATTAAGGAGTTTTTCATAAATCTCCTTATTTCTTTTATACCAAATTTTTTCTATTTTCTTAGCATCATCAATAGTGTCAGTCGTAAAACTGAAGTTGAAGTTATCGTCTATTTCCTTGCTAATGGAAAGGTTAATTATACATTTTCCATCCTCAGTAGGAATTAGGCGTGCGTCAGAAACATTTGTTACATCTATGGATGATGAAAAGATTTCATCAATGGTCTTTCTGGCATTTTCGTCGATTGTCTCTTCTAAAAGCTCTAATGCTTGCATAGCAAAATCAGTTAGCTTTATAGTTGGACTATCCCACTTTTCTAAAAAGTTGGAATTGCTAAGCTCACCAAAATATTGAACAAATGTGAAATAATTTAAGAGTTCAAATTCCAAGATAAAATTAGTAAGTTGATTATAAGTCAATGTTGAATTAGACTTCTTTATTATATAAAGGATCATTAATTTTTCTTGAGCTATTTTTGATTTTGAAGTATGTTCCATAATACCCTCCATAATTGATTATAGCATAAAACTTTGTGCAATCCATGAAAATAATTATAAAATAAGGTGAATATATGATTTATAATGAAATGTCAAAATATTATGATAAATTAACTTACGACGTCGATTACAGAGAAATAATAAAATTTTACAAAAGTATATTTGAAAAATTAGGCAAATCCCCTCGAAATCTCCTAGAACTTGGATGTGGGACTGGTAATGTAACATCACTACTATCAGGTTACAATATTTATGCGATTGATTTATCAGAGGAAATGTTGGGTATAGCTAGGGGGAAACTATCCAACAAACGGAATGTTCATTTTTTTAATATGGATATGAGGAATTTTAAGTTTGAGAAAAAATTTGATGTAGCCATATCAGCCCTTGATAGTGTAAATTATATAGTCGAAAAAGATGATTTGGAAAAAGTGTTTGCAAATGCATATGCGCATTTATTGCCAGGGGCATTGTTTGTTTTTGATATTAATAGTTACTATAAAATATCAAGTGTGCTAGGAAATAACACTTTTACTGACGAGGTTGATGATACTTTGTATATATGGCATTCAAATTATAACGAAAATACAAAGATTTGCGACTATTTAATGACTTTTTTTATAGAACGAGAAGGTGGTTTCTATGAAAGATTTTCTGAGACCCATAGGGAAAGAGCTTATACCATAGAAGAATTAAAG
>CAYUJY010000101.1:0-7305 GCA_964445145.1 uncultured Peptoniphilaceae bacterium
TGAATCTTCCAACTAAGCTCATCATAAAATCAATTATCGTGTGAACTACCTTCGTTTCCCCAAATACAAAGGCTAGTGCCAAGAATGCAACTATCGCATAAAAAAGCGTGTTCGTAGAAGGCTTCAGTAGATATCTAGGGATGTCTCCAGCCCTTCCCATGACAATAGCCATTATGACAAATCCAGTAAACATGGATTCATAAATTGGTCTTTTTAAAAATATAAAGCTTACTACGATAATTCCTAGTAGCAGGAACATCCACAATAGTTCAACCGGGAACATTATTGGTATCCTCTAGGATGCTTAGCAAGTTGTACCAATTTTTCTACCAGTTCCTCGTAGGAGTAGCCAGCATGTTCTGCAGTTACAGGAAAATCAGAGTAACCCTTTTGCATTCCTGGAAGGGTGTTCAACTCGGTCACATTAGGCTTACCCTCTGTATCTAACCTGAAGTCAACCCTCGCGAAGTTTTGTGCCCTAAGAGCCTTAAAGGCAGCTCTTGCCATTTCTTCTATTTCCGTTCTCAATTCATCAGTTAAATCAGCCGGGATCTTGTTGGGAACTGTGCTGTCAGCCTTGTATTCGACGGTTTGGAAGTCAAATTCTAAACTGTCGTTGAAGATATATTCCTTAATTGGGAAAACTTCTAATACGTCATTGCCCAATACTCCGACTGTAAATTCTCTACCCGGAAGGAACTCCTCCACTAAAATAACCTGCTTATAGGTTTCCATTTTTTCTTTTACGACTGCTCTTAAGTCCTCTTTGTTATGAACTTTACTGGTTTCAGTAACTCCTACGGAACTACCTTCATGCTCCGGTTTTACCATAACCGGGAATTTTAAATCATCTTTTATCTCTTCGTCTCCCGTAACGAAAAGTTGGGAATTAGCGGTACGGATACCAGCATCCCTCAATAAAATTTTTGTAACTTCCTTGTGTAATCCGAAAATGTGGGTGGACAATCCTGAACCCACGAATGGGATTTCCAACATTTCCAGCATTCCGAAGATATTTGCCTGGGTTTTTTTGTTCATAATTCCGGCGCTAAGGTTAAATATTACATCTACCTTTTCCATAGCCATGATATCCGCAAGCAGGGTGTTGGTCGCAATGATTCTGGTAACAGTGTGTCCGTTATCTTGTAGTGCCTTTTCTACTGTAGAAACAGTGTCCCTCATTTGATCCGAGCCATGGGGATTTAATTTTTTTGCTGTATCCCCTAAATCGTCGTACTTAGAATAAACTAACGCAATATGCATAAATACCTCCTTCATTTAATTAAACTTAAAATATTTAAGTTTGTCTTAATAATTATAACATATAGGCTTTTTCGTCACAATTTTTGTTTTTGATTCGTACGATTTTTTAAACAATGAATTAGAAAGCTGTCTAATACTGGATTTATTAGTTGGTGGACTCACAATTGGATCACTAGAAATTGCATCAGATAAACTACCAGAAGACTGTTTGGCTGACAATTATTTAGTGTACAAATAACAGGGCTTTAAACTTGTTAACTTCAAGTGCACATGGGTAATAATTAAATGAATTTGTAAAAAATTTATATTTTCATCCGACTATAAATTGTGAGCTGATGTATTTGCATCCTCAAAGCACACAATAAGGTGGCTTTAGTGTTTATATTACTAAGGAAAGGATGATTATAATGACAGATAAGATTAAGTTCAAGGTAGCTAAGTATAATAAATGGTTCGAGGACGGGGAGACTCTCCATGCAGTAATCGAAATTAACGACAAGGATTTCATTGAGACAGTTAAAAAAATCGAAATGAAATATGATAAGGAGCTGGCTGGGGATTATAGCTATATGAAAATCACGGAGCTATTTTATCATTTGCATTTAACCGAGGAAGGAGACTCTTACTATACTAATTATGGAACGCCGATTGTAGTGTGTGAAGGTTGTGGAGAAGAGGGTTGCTGGTCTGTAACCGTAAGGATAACTACGGATGCTAATTATGTATACTGGAAGGATTTCAGTCAAAACCACAGGGACTGGGAATATGGATTATCGTTTAAATTTAATAGGAAAGAATATGAAAACGAGTTAAGCAAGTTAATTAGAAAATTGAGTAAGTTTATGAATAAAAATATGAGTTCTTAACTTACAAATTGAAGTAGTGTATAAAAAATACACTACTTCAATTTGACTAGATAAAATTCTATTATATACTCTTCAAAAGTTTTAGAAATATTTTGGGAGGTAAAATGTTAATGAAATATACTAAAAAAGAATTAGATGATGCTTCAAAATTAATATTTACTACAATCAATAACTGTGAGAAAATGAAATTAAAGTTCACTGAGGAGAGCTCGCACCATACGCTTTTAAAAAATCGAATTCGGGCTTTAAAGATTTCATGGGACTTAATAAACAACGAGCATGCATCTGACTACAAGAAAACAGAGCTTGAACTCGCAATTATTCCCATACTTTCAATAATCAAGAAAATGGAAAAAGCCATAAGTAAATATGATTTAGAACACCCCCAATACAGATGATTCACTCCCATAGTAGATGCTATGTATATAGCTAAGAGCTGTATTGAAATTGAGTTATTAAGAATTGATTAAATATTAATTTAAAGGAGCTATGACAATGGAAAAGGGAAACGTATTAGCCATAGGAAATTTAGGAGTTGGAAAATCTACTCTTATCAATGCTGTAATTGGAGATGATTCTGATGTTAAAAGCTGGGGGAAAATTGGAAGTGCATCTGAGCTTGCAATATATGAAAATGAAGAGCTTAACTTTAGAATAATTGAGACAGTAGGTTACGATCCTTCCTTTTTAAAAGAACAACAAGCTATTAATTCTGTAAAAAGTTGGCTAAAAGGAAAAGATAAATTAGAGGAAGGTAAAAATAACATCAATGTTATCTGGTTCTGCGTGGACGCAACTGATAAAAAGTCCATTCCCCAGTCCATAGAACAACTATGCAAGGCAACTTCAAATTGGAAGTCTGTTCCTGTAGTAGTTCTTATTACGAAGTCCTATGCGGAACCTGAAAGAGAAAAGGACATGGAAGCTGCTACAGTCGCATATGCTAAACAGAAAAAGTTCTATCAAAATTTTCGTAAGGCAATTCCAGTGGTGGCATCTACCTATATGTTAAATGAAAATGCATTTGCACCTCCGGAGGGAATAACCGAGCTGATAGATATTACAAATGAGTTAATGCCTGAGGGACTTCAGGTTGCAGAAAAATCCTTGGATAATTTCAAATTAAATCAAAAGAGAACTATGGCGCATGGATTAGTCGTGGCAGCCACTTCGGCTGCTGCTTTGGTCGGAGCAGTTCCTATACCGTTTCCGGATGCGTTAATCTTAACTCCGATAGAAGCGGGTCTAATAGGTGCTATAGGAAAGACATACGAAATTAAAAAGGATATTGATTCGGAAAAATTTTTTAACACTTTGATTGAGATGGGTACAGTTGGAGTTATTGCAAAATCAGCAATTACTGCCATGAAGGCTATACCTGGGATAAATCTAGGGGCGAGTGTTATAAATGCAATAGTAGCAGGTGCAATTGTGGCTACTATTGGTGAAGGAGCGATTTATTCCTTCGAACAAATTCATCTCGGTAAAAAAAGCATACTAGATACTAGCTGGTTGAATGAGGTTATGGAATCGAAACAGCTACCCCAAATCATGGGAATTATCGAATCCGCTACGAAAAAAATTGACAACAAAACAAATACAAAGGATATTCCTAAAATTATATTGGAGATTGTAGGCGAAAACCTTCAAAAAAGGGGAAAAGAATTAAAATCTAAATCATTGAACAATTAAAAAAGGATAACTATAAAATAGAAATTGTAAAAGTTAATAACAAAGTAATTGCCCTAATTGAAAGTGATGAAATTTTAATTAAAGACGAACAATCCTATTTGGATCCATTCGCTACAGTTGAGTATGAAACCGGATTAGATCGAATGATTATAGAAGAAAATATAGTAGCCGAGGAGATCTCTGATTTAAGTTCGAAGCTGGCTGGAAACGTACTGAAATATTTATTTAAACACCAACCAAAAAAATAATTATTATTTTAGTGTTGACAAAAATTAATTCATGCTTTAATATTCATTTATCGCAATGAAAGAGAAAATGATATTGATTTTCTATAGAGAGCCGGTGGTTGGTGGAAATCGGCGAAATGATATATGTGATATACACTCTTTCGCGTGCAAGCTGAAATGTTTAAAGTAGGCTTAGCCGGTTCTCACCGTTACATGAGTAGAGGTTGTTGGACCTCGAGAGTGATGACTTATGTCATAATATGGGTGGTACCGCGGAAGTTTATAACCTTCGTCCCTTGCTAGATAGCAGGAGATGAAGGTATTTTTTATTTAATTTTAGGGGGAAAGTATGAAAAGGTTAATAGGACTGATTATGGTATTTACGATGTTAGTAAGTGTAGTAGCTTGTGGTAATCAAGGAGCTAAAGAAAATTCTGCACCTGAAAAGACCGAGGCAGTTACAGTAGAGGATTCACAAAAAGAGAATTTCAAAATTGGAATTATACAGCTAATAGAGCACCAAGCTTTAGACAATACTCGTGAAGGATTTATTGCAAAAGTTAACGAATTGGGACTAAATGCAGAAATCGATTATAAAAATGCCCAAGGAGATATCGCAGTTGCTAGAGCCATTGCAGAAAAATTTGTAAACGATAAGGTGGATTTAATATTTGCCATAGCGACCCCAGCTGCAGAAGCTGCTGCGGGTATAGGCTCTGATATTCCAATACTCTTTTCAGCAGTGACAGATCCTGTGGCCGCTCACCTTGTGGAATCGAATGAGAAGCCAGGTGGCATGGTGACAGGAACTTCAGATAAAAACGATGTTAAATCTCAGATGGAGACATTTAAGAAGATTTACCCAACTATAGAAAAAATTGGAATTATTTATTCTGCAGATGAGGCTAATTCCATAGCGCAACTGGAGGCAGTAAATAGTGTAGCAGAGGAATTGGGACTGAAAATAGAATCCATAGCTATACAAAATATATCAGATTTACCACAAGCGGCACAAAGCATCGTGACCAAGGTAGATGGAGTATATATGCTATCGGATAACAAAATCGTAAGCAGTGCAGCTGTGCTAGCAGATATTTTAAAAGAAAATAAAGTACCTTCTGTGTGTGCTGGCATCGCCCTCGTCAAGGGTGGTGGATTGATAACGAATGGAATTGATTACCTAGAGTTGGGAGCACAAACTGGAGTGATGGCAAGTAAAATATTAAACGAAGGCGTAAGCCCAGCAGATATACCAGTGGAAACTTCAAAAAATAGGAAGGTGTCAGTAAATATAGAAACACTTGAAGTACTAGGTTTAGATAAAAATTTAGAAGTTTTTGAAAATGTTGATTTTATAGAGGGAGAATAATATGAAAAAATTACTAGGAATATTTTTAGCAAGTACTATGTTAGCATTGACGGCGTGTGGAGGTGGTGCAACTGCACCTACTAATACAAATAAGTCAGCAGAAACTGAAGATAAAATTTTTAAGATTGGAATAGTTCAACTTATAGAACATCCAGCACTTGACGCTACTCGAGATGGATTTATAAAATCCCTTGAAGATAATGATGTGAAGGTAGAAATTGACTATGTGAGTGCACAAGGAGACATTGCCGTAGCTAGAACAATATCTGAAAAGTTCGTAGCTGATAAGGTGGATTTGATATTTGCCATAGCTACTTCTGCAGCAGAAGCAGCAGTAGGAACGGATACAGATATACCGATACTATTTTCGGCAGTTACAGATCCAGTAGCAGCACACCTAGTGGAATCCAACGAGAAGCCAGGGGCAAATGTCACTGGAACATCAGATATAGTTGATATTAAAGGACAGTTGGAGATATTTAAACAAATTGATCCAGATATTAACACCATTGGGATAGTATATTCTGCAGATGAAGCTAACTCATTGGCACAATTGGAAATAGTGGAAGCAGCTGCACCTGAATTGGGACTAAATGTAGAGTCTGTATCTATTCAAAATATCTCAGATTTACCACAAGCTGCACAAAGCTTAGCAGCAAAGGTTGACGGTGTATATATGCTTTCAGACAACAAAATAGCCAGCTCTGTATCACTTTTAGCAGATATCTTGGCAGAGCGTAAAATACCTTCTGTATGTGCTGAGGAAGCCCTGGTAAATGGTGGCGGACTGATAGCTAATGGAATAAGCTACTTTGAAATTGGAGAACAAACTGGAGTTATGGCTAAGAAAATATTAGTGGATAAAACTTCACCTTCGGATATACCTGTGGAGCAGGCTAAAAATATTTCTAAGCTAGTGAATTCTGAGACCATAGAAAAGTTAGGATTGGATGCAAATCTTGATGTATTCAAGGATGCAAAGATTGTCGAATAAATTGAATATTTGATATTGATGGATGGGGAAAAAACTTTTTAAATTTTAGTATTGACAAAAATAGTATTCTTATTTAGAATATACTAAAATGCAGTGAAGGAGAAAAGGATACATTAGTTTTTCTTAGAGAGTCGGGAGATGGTGGAAGCCTGACAAAAACGTGTATGTGATATTCACTCCTTAGCAGATAACTGAAATTTAGTAGGTTTTTCCGGGAAATCACCGTTATTAGATTAAGGAGCTGTTAGGCTCTTGAGAGATGATATTATTATCATAATTTGGGTGGTACCGCGGAAGTTTATACCTTCGTCCCTGGCAATATAGCTGGACGAAGGTTTTTTTATTCTCAAGTCAATATCATCTTCTGCAAATTCTAGATAGTAGTTGATGAAGGCTTAAAACCTGAGAGTTTCAAACTATTAAACATTATTTGGAGGAGAAAATGAAAAAGAGAAATTTATTGATTATAGGTATGTTAGTAATGACGTTGGCACTTACAGCTTGTGGTAATAGCGCTGGCACAAAGGCGCCAGAAACCACGGCAAACGGGAAGGTTTATAAGATTGGAATCGTGCAGCTAATGGAACATGTGGCACTAGACGATGCGAGAATGGGTTTTCTAAATAGACTTGATGAACTGGGAATTGACTACGAAGTAGAATATCAAAATGCCCAAGGGGATATAGGGACAGCTAGAACTATTTCAGAAAAGCTTGTAAACGATAAAGTGGATTTAATTTATGCCATAGCAACGCAGGCAGCTGAGGCAGCTGTGGGAACTGGAACTGAGATTCCAATACTGTTTTCAGCAGTTACAGACCCCGTTACCGCACATTTAGTGGACTCCATGGAAAAACCAGGGGCAAATGTTACGGGAACGTCGGATGCAGCAGA
>CAYUJY010000102.1:0-7209 GCA_964445145.1 uncultured Peptoniphilaceae bacterium
AGTCGTATGTAAAATTGTGACCGTAGATAAATCCTATTTGATCTAGTACCTTTATAGCCTCAGAGGTTATCTCCTTGCCTATTCCGTCACCTGCTGCTACTGCTATTTTGTAATCCATATTTTCTCCCTCCTACAAAAATTTTATCTATAAATCAAATTATACTAAAGTTTCTTGATAAATAATAGTTTTAACTGAAATCTTTTAAATTACCCTTCCTAATGCTAGAATAGAGGAAAGCATATATAGGAGGAATTATGAAGAAAATCGATTTTGAAACTCTGCTGGAATACAAATTTATATCTGGACTAAAGCTATCTAAGAACAAGAGGAATTTAGCTTTCGTTGTAAAAAATGCAGACTTGGAAAAGAACAACTACAAATCATACATTTATAACTATGATACGGAGTCAGAGACTCTTATTAGACTGACGGGAATGGGCGAGGAGAGTAGTTTTGACTTTATTGACGATGAAACCATAATGTTTAAGGCAAATCGTGATGAGAAAGAGAAGGAAGAAGCAAAAAATGGTTTAAAATACACGAATTTTTATAGAATAAAAGTAAATGGCGGCGAAGCAGAAAGCTACAAACGTCTTCCATTAAACGTACTTTCCTTTAAAAAATACGATGAAGATACATTACTTTTAATCGCAGAATACGATCCATCCGCACCAAACCTTTTAGAAATTGAAAAAATGGAAGAAAAAGAAAAGAAAGAAGCTTTAGGTAAGGCGATCGCAGATATTAAAACTGCCAAAGACTACGAAGTAATTGACGAAATTCCTTTCTGGTCAAATGGTGGAGGCTATACAAACGGAAAACGTAAAAGACTTTACAAGTATGTAATTTCCTCTGGAGAAATTACTCCACTGACGAGTGAAACTGTCATAGTTGATTATTTAGAAATCGTTGATAACGAGGTTTTAGTCATATATCAAGACTTTAAGGACGTTTATAAGCTCTACGATACGGTAGGGAAACTGGATATAGACTCTGGAAATATTGAAGTTTTGTATGAAAATGTGGACTTTAGACCTTTTTTTGTAAAAAAACTATCGGGCAAATACGTGATTATCGGAGTAGATAGCACCGTTATCGGAAACAATACGAACCCTAAATTTTATCTATTGGAAGAAGGAAAACTTGTTGATATCACACCTGAAGGTAATGATTATTCCATTTGTAGTTCTGTGGCATCAGATTCTAGACACGGTGGAAATCCTACACATGAGGTCGTAGGAGATAAACTTTATTTCACGAGTACTAGAGGAGTGGATACCTACCTTTTCACAATAGATATAAATGGCAATATGGAAAGAATAATTGGAAATGATGGCTCAGTCGATGGGTTCCAAGTGAGTGAAGATAAGATTTATTTTGTAGGTTTCAGAGGAGATAAGTTACAGGAAGTATATCTATATGAAAATGGAGTTGAAGAACAAATAACAGAATTCAACCAACATATAACAGAAGAATACTCTGTAATTACACCAGAACATATGGTAATAAGCCACGATGGAGTGGAACTTGATGCATTTATTATTAAGCCTGTAGATTTTGAAGAAAATAAAAAATATCCGACAATCCTAGAAGTCCATGGTGGACCAAAGGCTGCCTTTGGAAAAATTTTCTATTCGGAGTTACAACTTATTGCAAATAAGGGCTATGTTGTTATATATACAAATCCTAGGGGTTCAGACGGTAAAGGGAATGAATTCTCAGATATTAGAGGAAAGTATGGAACTATTGACTACGAAGATATAATGTATTTCACGAAGGAGATGGCGCGTCTTCACCCATTTATTGACGAGGCTCGCATGGGCATCACCGGAGGTTCCTACGGTGGCTTCATGACTAACTGGGTGATTGGACATACGGACTATTTTAAAGCTGCCGTGACCCAAAGGAGCATCTCCAACTGGGTATCAAAATTTAACACCACAGATATAGGCTACTTTTTCGTAGAAGACCAATGCGCTGCTACACCATGGAGGGATATGGAGAAGCTATGGGAACAATCCCCAATAAAATATGCCGAGAATATAAAAACTCCAACCCTAATCATTCACTCTGAAGAAGATTATAGATGTGATGTGGACCAAGGTTATCAATTCTTAACGGCGCTAAAATACCATGGAGTTAAGGCGAAGATGGTTATGTTTAGGGGCGAGAACCACGAACTATCCAGATCTGGTCGTCCACAACAACGTATTAGAAGACTGAAAGAAATTCTAGGTTGGTTTGATGAACACCTATAAAAGCTTCAAAATGTTCAAGTTCTGTAACATTTCAAAAATTTACCTGTGCTATAATTACCCTAGGTGATAAAATGAAAAAAATATTATTTTGCATAACATTAGTTATTAGTATAGCATTCCCTGCGCTGGCAATGGCTAGCGCTGTGGAGGCTATTCCCAGTCCCCAATCCTTAACTCTAAATGGAGCGAAGCAGGATTTACAAGGCTACAATATTGGTGGCTACAACTATTTTAAGTTGAGGGATTTGGCGTCCATATTAAAACCGACCGAAGTGAAGTTCAGTCTAGCAGGAGACCACAAGGAAATCAAAGCAAACTTCAACGAGGAGTACATGCAGCTGACTTCCGACTTGGCGAAGCTGAGTACAGACAAAAAGCCAGCACTTCCAAAGGCTATGGATTTAATCACAATAAAGGGTGTAATAAGCGATAAAACTAAAGTGAATGTCTACAACATAGATGGCTACAACTATTTTCGTTTGCGTGAAATAGGTGGAATTTTTGGTTTTGCAGTAGATTACGACGAATCTAAAAACGAAGCGAAGATAAACACGAAGGTTTCCGTAGTTACTCCAACTAACCCAACCTCAGGAAGGGTTATCCTAGGTAACGAAAGACTACTAGAGGAATATTCAAACCTAATAAATGGCAAGAAAATTGGATTGGTCACAAATCAAACTGGAATAGATTCAAACGGCACACGAACCGTGGATAAATTATACAACTACGCCAACGCGAGCTTAGTTGCGATTTATTCCCCTGAACATGGGTTAGATGGACTTCACAAAGCTGGAGCTTACGTTGAAAGCTATACGGACGAAAAATTAAATATTCCAGTATACAGTCTATACGGACAGACCAGAGAGCCAAGCAAGGAAATGTTAAAGGATATTGAAGTATTAATATTTGATATTCAAGACATAGGGTCTAGAACTTATACTTATATTTCCACATTAAATTATGTTATGAAAGCTGCGGCAAAGAATAATATACCAGTTCTAGTTCTAGATAGACCTAACCCTGTTGGAGGAACCACAGTTGAGGGCTATATGCTAGAAGATAAGTATAAGACCTTCGTTGGTGTGGACATTATGCCGATGGCGCATGGTATGACTGTGGGAGAAATTGCAAACTATTTTAATAGAAATATTAAATCTAAGCTTACTGTAATTCCCATGAAGAACTATAATAGAACTATGATTTGGCAAGATACTGGACTACCATTTGCGCAAACCAGCCCGAATATCCCAGACATCACAGCAGCATTTAATTATATGGCAACTGGAATAGGTGATGGAACAGGCATAGGAATGTCTGACAAATTTAACTGGATTGGGGGCAAAGGCATCAACTCCAATGAATTTGCAAGGATTATGAATGCCTACAATCTACCTGGCATCACATTTACTCCAGAGCCCATTGGAGAACGTGGAGGAATTAGGTTAAAAATTACAAACTTTCACACCTATAATCCAGCTAGAACGGGTATATATATCCTAGCTACGGCAAATATGCTAACAGAGATAACTATTCCAGTTGAGAAGGACGGAGTAATTCCAATGTTTGAAAAAATTATGGGAACAAACAGAATGGGACTTGCACTACTTTCAAAAAAAGGACCTGAACAAATTATAGCTGAGTACCAAAGCGACGTGGACATATTTGAGTCTATAAGACAGAATTATTTGATTTATAAATAGGAGGAAAAATTGAAAGAAACTGTATATATTACAGGACATAGAAACCCCGACTCCGACTCCATTTGCGCAGCTATTGGCTATGCAGATCTGAAAAATCGTAGGGGGTTTGAAAAAGCGGTACCAATAAGATTGGGAGAAATCAGTAACGAAACTAGATTTATACTAGATTACTTTGGAGTTTCTGAACCCATATATAAAGAAACTATGAAACCACAAGTAGGCGATATTGAATTCGATGAACCCTATAAGGTCTCGAAGAATATCCCTATGAACAAAGCCCTAAATATAATTCAAAACTACAGAGTCCCCAGCGTTCAAGTTGTAGATGAACAAGACAAGCTGCTGGGCTTAGTAAGTTTATCCAATTTGACAAAAGGTTATATGGATATTTGGGATGACAATATCCTAGGTAGAAGTAATACCCAGCTAGACAACATTGTGGAAGTATTATCTGCACAAGTAATCGTGGAACCGAAGGTCCCTAGACCTTTTATAGGTAGAATGGCGGTTTACGCCATGGAACCAGAGGATATAAAAGATAATATTTTAGAAAATGATGTGGTAATTGTCGGAAATCGTGAAAATGCACAGATGGATGCAATAAAAAAGGGCGTATCACTACTCATACTTACAATTGGGTCAGAATTATCCGAAGAAAACAAAGAACTGGCTATGAAAAATAACGTGACAGTTCTCTCCACGGAATTAGATACATTCTTAACGGCGAGATTACTTCCATTAAGTGTTCCACTAGAATACATTATGAGTAAATCAGACCTAATAAAATTCAAGCCTGATGATTTTGTAGACGATATAAAGATAACCATGGGAAATACGAGATTTAGATCTTATCCTATAGTTGACCACCAAGACAGAGTGCTGGGAAGCATTTCTAGATATCACTTGATTTCTAGCAAGAAAAAGCATTTGATTTTGGTGGACCACAACGAGAAAAACCAATCCATTCAAGATATAGAATCAGCTGAAATTAGGGAAATTATAGACCATCATAGGGTGGCAAATATTTCCACAAACAATCCGATATTCTTTAGAAATGAGGCAGTGGGCTCCACTTCCACAATCATATCCATGATGTTTTTTGAACAGGGCGTAAGTCCTTCTAAAGAAATCGCAGGAATTTTGGCAGCAGCAATAATATCTGATACCCTATTACTCAGGAGTCCTACAGCTACTGAAATAGACAAGAGAATGTTGACCAGAATGGCAAAAATTGCAAACATCGACATAGATAAATTTGCAGAAGAGATGTTCAAAGCTGGAACTTCTCTAGAGAACAAACAGCCATTAGACCTACTAAAGGAAGATGTTAAACAGTTTGTAATCGAAGGAGAAAAGGTTCGTGTAGCACAAGTATTGACCATGGACTTAGAAAGTCTGCACAATATTAAAGATGAACTATTGAAGCACATGAAGCAAATTATGGATGCCAACGGCGAATCGACTTTTATTTTGATATTTACTGACATTTTAAAAGAAATGTCTGAAATGTTAATAATAGGCGAATACAAGGATCAGATAGCAAATGGTTTCGGAGCCATCCTAGAAGATCACACATTTTCAGCTCCTGGAGTCCTATCTAGAAAGAAACAAGTTATACCGTCCATTACACAATCAATATTTGAAGCAAAAAATTAAAATAACTGTGTCGAAAGCCTATCCGGCCTTTGACACAGTTATTTTTTCTCCAGTGCAGCAATTTTTTCATCTTCGAAGGATTTCTTCATATGTTCATTTAGTTTTACAAGTGGCAGCTGATCGGTTTCGATTTGCACTTTTCTGATGGACTTGTACTCCACGAAATCTCCTAGAGTCTTGTAGATTACAGAAGCTATGGGAACAGCGAGCAACATCCCCACGATACCCATAACAGAGCCACCAATAGTAACGCTAACCATTACCCAGATAGGGGGCAGTCCTACAGAGTTTCCTACGACTCTAGGATAGATTAAATTACCCTCAATTTGCTGCAGAATCAATATTAAAACTACGAAATAAAATCCAGTGGTTACACTTTCGGTCGCTATGAGTACGAAGCCAATCACCAATCCTATCAGTCCGCCAAAATACGGAATCAACGCAGTAAACGTCATTAAAATTGGTATTGTAGTGCTATATGGAAACCTAAATACTTTCATTACGATAAAAACTAGAGACCCAAATATTATGGCCTCAACAACTTGTCCGCCGACATATTTTGTAAACACCCTATTCATTCTGTTTAAAGTAACTACGATGACATCAGCAGAATCATTATCCAAAAACGCATAGAGTGCACGAGCATTCGTAGCTCCTAAAGACTCCTTCATGGACAACAGGTACAATGAAAATATAAACGCCAAAAATACAGTCACCATGGAATTTAAAGTGCTGGTAATTATATTTAAACTACCCATAAATATTCTAGAGAGACTACTTTGTAAATTATCACTAATACTTACGGCAATCTTTTCTATGGATTTTTGTGCTTCAGCATATACGGGATTGTTTGGATTATTCTCATTAAACAATTTTAACCAATCCATAAATTGATTTGAAAGTCCGGGAAAATCCTCAGCTAGTTTTATGATAGCTTTTGAGAGCTCTGGCAAAACCGTCATAAATACGAAATAAACCGTGACCAAAACCAAAATTAATGTAAGAATCAAAGCCAATCCCCTAAGTAAACCAGCGCTGATATTTTTATCCTTAAATACACTACTTAAATAGAACTCGATAGCCCTCATGGGAACATTTATGAAGACAGCAATACCAGCCCCCATAATAAAGGGTGCTAAAATTTTCAAGATTGTTCTAAAAGCCCCCAACAACGTATCAAAATTATTTAAAGTAAAGTGTAAAATTATTGCTCCAAAGACCAACATAGCTATAGAGCGAAAGCTTTTTTTGTTCAGTTCCATAATATTCTCCTATTGATGATTAATACCCAAAAACCAGTAAAAATATAGTAATATTATAAACATAACAGGAAAAGAAAGTATATAAACTTTAAAAGTTCCCACAATTAATACAGATATTTGGGGAATATTGATTTATAGATGTATACTAAAAATAAAATATTATGTTATTATTAGCCAAAGATATTTGTAGAAGGATGCGATTGAAAATAATTTCTAAAAGGAAAAATAATATTTAGATAAAGATAAAAAACGCAGGCGATAACAAGTATTGTAATATAAAAATTAGAGGTGATTTATGAAAGATTTAGAAATGGAAAATATGTTTAGGAAAC
>CAYUJY010000103.1:0-7074 GCA_964445145.1 uncultured Peptoniphilaceae bacterium
ATACCATTTTTTCAGTTCATTGTCCCAGGCATTAACCATGTAGGAAATCAGGTTCCCTTCAGGACTATAAATAAAGGTATTTTTTATCCAGTCCATGAAATTTATGATTCCGTCGGCATTCACATCATAGTCAGTTGATAATTCTGCAATAATTCGCCCCATATTATCAACCGTGAATTCATATTTGTGTGTGTATACCCAAGGTTGATCTGAAGCATTTCGGCTGTAATACGAGATTTGCTTGGGATAGCCATTCCCATCATACTCATAAAGGAGTTGTTTTTGGCGATTTAGAACTCCTGATTGATAATCGCTTATAATTTTTTCTGTTATAAGTTTATTGCTGTTGTAGATAATTTCCTCCTTCAAATATGGAAAATATTGCCCTTCTGAATATACATAATCAACCAAAAGAATTAAATTTCCATCGGAGTTTATTCCAATTTCTTTTTTATCGATGGGAATCCATTCGTTGGATTCAGTATCCCAATAATAAAAAGAGGATTGAGTGGGGATCCCGCTCAGGTTATATTTAAATTCCTCCTTTAATAATCATCTTTCCTATTTTACCCTGTCAATTTTTCTTTAAACATAGTTTTATTAATTTTCACTTGTTTTATATTATTAATTTATGGGTAAATATCTTTTCACGGAGGAATACTATGAAGTACCATTTTTGCGGTTGTGTTAAGAGCGACCTTGAGACTATAAGATATTTTATCGAAAACAGAATAGATGAGCTTCACAGATATATTAAAGACGACACGAAGCTATCAGATATCAAGCTTGTAGTTAATGAGCTTGTTATTAATGGTGCCCTCCATGGCAATGAATTATCTAATACCAAGGCGGTGTATTTGAATATAGATGTGGACAGCAATACGGTGTGTATAAAGGTCCGGGACGAAGGGAGCGGCATAGATTATAGGATTGAGGATTATAATCCTATGGAAATGCTACCTAGTGGTCGTGGGCTGTTAATGGTGCACGGGTTAGCGGACGAAATAGAACTAAAAAGAAACATGATAAAAGCAATTATAAATATTAAATAATTTATGTAGCATGAGCAACAGTGTATTGGGGGATATACTGTTTTTTTATGTCCACCTTTACACATGGTAATTTTATTTAATTAAAGTTTCCGTTAGATATTATTTACTAAATTGTAAACACTTTGACATCAATTTATCTTTTGTATTATATATAATGGGTTTATGAAGAGGATTTTAATTATATGTCTTTTTTTGCTGTCAATCCTGGCTGGGTGTAGTACCGAAGAAAAGGTTATCGATACTGGAAACTTTGAGGATTTGGAGGCGGGGATTATTTCTCGCAAAAGTGAATATGGAGAGAGAATTTATATCAAAAAAAATGCTGAATATTTTGAAATCGAGATGGAGGAAATGAATCCGTGGAAGATAGGGTTTTCTAACATTGATGGTGGAGAGATTGAGCTGGTTTTGGGCGTGTATAAGGAAAGCCCACATCATCCAGTTATGGCTAAGCGGATATTTTTTTACAATCTGGGCGAAGGAAGGATTATTCCCAAGTATCGGATGAGTAGATTGAGTTATCCCTTTGTCGATTACATAATGTACGATATAGATTCTGATGGGCTGGATGAAATTATCGCCATTGAAATAATGGCCGATGGGAGCCATGCCTTGGGCGGATACAATTGGAGGAATTTTTCTTTCGAGAGAAGTTATGGCAGTGATGAGATCTTAAAGGACGTTAGCTTTACGAAGGAGCTCCCGAAGATAATTATCGATGATGTGGAGTATTCATTGTATTTGGATAGTGAGATATTGAGGTGGAAATAATATGAAAAAGATCGCGATTTTCTTAGTAGTAATAATGATTTTTGGAAGTCTATTAGGATGTGGTTTCGGGGCTAAAAACGAACCTACTGAACCAGTAGTGGAGGAGCCTAAGTTATCTGAGGTTGAGGTAGAGCCTTTGACTCTTACGGATACTAAGTATCTCGAGTCCTACGAGAAGAAGGCGATAAACGTGCCTTTTAATCCTGCTAATATAAGTCCTAAGGTACCTGCATACGAGATAGCTGCAGATTTATCCAATGTTGAAAATATTGAAATTTTCGGAACATTTACGGATGAACAAAAGGCGGCAATATCTAAAAATGGATTTTTCATTTCGCCTACTGGTGTAAATGAATGGGACGAATTTATTTACGATCAAATTTTTATGATTTATGACTATAACGAATATCAAAATATACCTAGCTTTGTGACGGGTGATTCAATGACCCATATTTTCCACGTGTTTTATAGCAACTTACTTAGAAATCTGGAAAAGGAAGTTCTTTATACAAAGCTAACCGAAATGACGGAAAAACTATTAAGATCCAATATTGCAACATATAACGAGTTGGAAAATGAAAAAATGAAGGAACTACAACTTAAAAATGTAGCATTTTTCGCAGTGGGTGGAAAACTGTTGGGGATGGATTTGGAATATCCAGAAGAAGCAAAGTCCATGGTGGAATCTGAACTTTCAAAGGTGGAAGCAAAAACTGGCGATGGTTCGGATATAGTAAAGGGCAATGTGGATTATTCACAAATGACTGTGCGTGGACACTATACGAGAGAGGAAATTTTAGAAAAATATTTCCTCGCAACCATGTACTATAGCCAACTTGGATTTTATCCTTTTGAGGATGCAGCCGTTAACGACGACATGATTCTCCAAGCCTTTTTAATGACGGACAGTGTCTACAAGGATAAGGAAATATTTGACGCTTGGTCCGCGGTAACTGACCCAATTGATTTTCTAGTGGAAACCAGCGAAGATTTATCCATTAGGCACTACAGTAAGATACTTTATGGTGTATATGGCGAAAAACCTGATTTAAACAATTTGGATTCAAAGGTACTGCTCGATGAAGCTATAAATTTAATTAGGGAATTACCAGACCCACTGATAGCTCCTGCAAAGGGAAAAAGCTTTAGATTCCTACCACAAAGGGCTGTTATGGATAACGTGCTTATGCAAAACGTGGTGGATGTGGGTAGACCATCTAAAAGACCTATCTATTCCGGATTGGACATGATGGTGGCGCTGGGTTCTAAAAAAGCCAAGGAAATACAAGATGCAGACCCGTATAACAAAATTTGGGAAAGATATTTTGAAATGACCCAAGGAAATATAGATACGGTAAAATCACTACCAGATTCTGCATGGCAAAAAAATCTGTACCGCGGTTGGTTGTGGACCCTTAAGTCCTATACGAACACCTTTGGCGAAGGTTATCCAATGTTTATGCAAAACGAAGCATGGAACCGAAAAGATTTAGTTTCTGCGCTGGGTTCATATGCTGAGCTTAAGCACGACACCATACTCTATGGAAAACAAGTGGGTGCCCAAAGCGGTGGCGGTGCACCAGTTGTAAATCCTAAAGGCTATGTGGAACCAAACCTAGAGCTTTTTGAAAAAATTTCATGGCTTTTAGAATATACTAAGGTAAACCTTGAGAATAGGGATATGCTAGGAGACTATGGAGAGAAGATTGACACCTTAAAAGAAATGGTGGATAAGTGTATTACACTAATTCATAAGGAACTCAACAACGAAGCTTTCACAAAGGAAGACGAAGTTTTCTTGATGTATATAGGTGGGGTTATGGAATATGCCTCCATCAGCTTTGTGAAAAACAATGGTGAGAGTTTGTACAGTTGGTACAATATAGAAAACGAAACTGACAGAAGAATGCCAATAGTAACAGATTTGATGAATGTTGTTGCAAATGTTGCAGATGTACCCGAGGGGAAATATCAATCCATCGGCACGGGTGCTCCTGCAGAAATCTATGTGGTTTATCCACACGAAGGTAAGCTTTACATGGGTAGGGGTGGAGTATTTACCTACTATGAATTTTTATCTGACGAAAGATTGACTGATGAAGCTTGGCAAAAGCAGCTTATGACTGAGGGTGCAGAAATTCCAGCCTGGTACAATGACTTGGTACTTGAAGGCAAGGGAGAGGTCATAGGCGAGGATGTGGGATATTAGATAAATGTATGAAGTGCCAAGGTAAATATTGGCACTTCTATTTTTGAAATTACCCATAAATAATGACTGGTTATTTGGGTAAATTACAATATAGAATATATAAGAGGAAGGTGGACTATGAAATTAGCAGAAGCGTTGATTATGAGGTCTGCAATTATGACTGATTTATCTGGTTTGGAATCCAGAATTAACAAAAACTTGATAGTACAAGAACAACAAAAGGCACAGGAAAATGCAGAAAAGCTCATTAAGGAATATATAGTTTTGCAAGAAAAGCTTACTAAATTGATAACCTCAATTCAAAAAGCCAACTCCATAAATTATATTATGGACAGGGAAGATAAACCTACAAATGAAACTATCCAAGATGCCTTGGTAAGACGTGATGGACTTACGACTCTATCGGAAAAGCTAAGGGGATTTGCAGGCGAAGCTGTACCTAATATGCGCTACAGCGCCAACGAGATTAAGCTTGAGTCCACCGTGGATTCAGTGCGGTTATTAAAAAACGCCAGTGACTACGCACAGGAAGCTAGAGAGCTGGACATGCTGATACAAAAGACGAATTGGTTGGTTGAAATTTAATATTTTTGGGACATATAAGGCGAATGAAAAATTTGACTAAGTCAGATCTGGTGGCTGGGAGGCAGCAAATTGGGTTCGAATCCCTTTACTTTAATGTTATTCCAAGACAGGTTATAGCTTATTTTTACAAATTAATGTTAATACCATTCATTGATTATATGTGGGACAGGGGTGGGCAGAGGTCGAGTAATCGGCCTCTTTTTAAATTCCGAAAATATTTTTTTAAAAGTTGTAGTAATTTCTGTTTCTGAAACGTTATATAAGTGAAGGCATATATTTATGAGTATGGTAAAATTAAAAGGAAAATAACAAAAGGAATTGTTTATGCTAGCAATCTATCTATCCATATTGGAGACAGAAGAGGAACGGATAATCCTAGAAGAGTTCTATAGGGACAATCACGATTTTCTTTTAAATTATGCAAACAAAATTTTAAGCAGCAGGGAACGAGCCGAGTATGCAGCTCATGAGGCTTTTATTTCCATGATTAAAAATAAGGAAAAGTACTTTAAGTTATCAAAAACGGAATTTAAAAAGCTAGCAATAGTTATTGTAAGGAATAAATGTGTAGATATGATGAGATACGATAAGAATTATGTGGATATATCCGATGAAGAACTGATAAACTTCTCTGATTCAAAGGAAGTGCCTGTAGAGAATCAAGTAATTTGGATGGATGATGCAGAAAAGATGAAAAACTGTATAGGAATGTTAGATGAGATAAGCAAGCAAATAATCATATTAAAGTATGTGGAAGAGATGAGTTATAAGGAAATATCTAAGATAATGAATTTAAGTCTACACAATGTAAAAATTAGAATTTACAGAGCAAAGGTTAAGATTTATGAATTAATGGAAGGTGGTGAAGTGCATGGCATTTAAAGATGATAGTGGCATGTCCTTCGATGAACTCTTAAAAAAGGGAGCCACATTATATTTAGAAGAGGAAATATCACTGGTACCCGATGAGCCATTTAATCCCTCCCATGATTTTGTACTAAAAATGAAAAAGCTTTTCGAATAAGAAAAGAAATGGTACTCACGCTTAAATTATAAGCGAGTGATGAAACGTGTAGCCATGTATATATTCATAATCCTAGGAATACTATCCACCATATTAATCTTAAACGAGGACGTCCGTGCCGGTCTTAATAATATGCTAATAGAAATTTTTAATGACCATGTTCAGATACAATTTGAAAGGGAAGAACTACCAGAGGACTTTGAAGAATTTGATTTAAAAAGAATACCGGATGAATATAGGATAGAAAATTATGAGGACTTTCATGGATTTATAAGTATGGAATTATTTACAAAAGATGATAAGTTGATTAGATTGAGTTTTTCGCCAATTGATTCATCTGGAAGTAAGGGGATCGACAATGAGAATCATATTATGAGCCATATAATTATTGAGGATATTAAAATAATAGTGGTTGAGCCCAAAATTGATGAAGGTGTAAATATACTATTATGGACTAATGAAGGGTACAGATACGATTTAAACAGTAGTAATATTAAAATAGAAGAGGTAATTAAGTTAGCGAAAAAAATAATTGAAAATAAATAAAATTTTTTGTAGTAATTTCACTTCCTGCAACGTTATATATATGAAGGGGTAATTTCTTCAAATTGGGACAGGACTTCCTATAGTGATTATTTATCCTTTTCAGGAAGCAGTGCAGCAGAGAGTGGAGCGACATATAGACTTAGCGTTGTTGCTACAGTGACGAGAAATGGAAGAACCGAGACGATATTCGAACAATACTGGCTACTTGGGGCATAATGTCAGCAGTTGGATTGGAGCCTTGGAGAACTAGGAGGTATTAATTGACTAAAAAGGAATTTGTTGTACGGGTATTGGTTGAATTGGGACCTATATACATTGTTCTGCTTTTATTTCACTATTCAAAAATAGGTGCAAGGACTGGGATTATATTATTAATCATGCATGGATTAATAATGTATTTTATGCAAAAAAGAGGTATAAGCAATGAATTAAAGGCCCCAATGATATTTAAAATAGGTTTAGCGACTGCTTATTATGCTATATTTATGCAGGAAAGAATTAATACGGATGCGTGGATTAGTATTGTTAATTTAATTTTCATTGGGGTTTGCTATTATTTTAATGTAGTAACAAACAAAGATCGTTAAATTTACTTTAGTAATAGTATTCGGATTGGATGGGAATTTTAGGTTTTAAAATTCTAATCAATATAGAAGATGAGAAGAAAGATTATTAATAGCGCTTTTTAGATATTCAAATAGTATTAATTTATTCCATTAAAAGCTATTACAAATGATCAGTTACAAAACAAGTGACTTAATAGAATGGTTAAGTCACTTGTTTTTTATTTGATAGATTGTAAAATTAAATGCGACAGTAAAATATAAAAAATCTCATAACAAATCAAAATTCGTGTAAAATGTTAATAACGACAAAAACACTAACGA
>CAYUJY010000104.1:0-2929 GCA_964445145.1 uncultured Peptoniphilaceae bacterium
AGGCACAAATAACAAAGAAAAGTATAAATATAAAGATTTCATATAGCCAATTAACACATCATCATTTGTCGTAATGCAATCGAAATAATATTTAATTATTCTCATATTTACATCCTTTAAATTTATACTCACAGTATAACGTATTTTTTGTTTATGTTAAACTTTTTGTCTTTTAACTTGTAAATAAAATTAATTTTATTCATAGTTTTGTTGGGTATAAAAATATTGTAATACAAAAAATTATTACAGGGGGAAGGTATGAAAAATTTAAGATTTATTATTTTGGCGTTGGTTTTTGTGCTTTTGGCATCACAACCAATATTTGCTGCATCACAAATTTCCAACAGCACAGTTATTGTTGCATCCGGCGAAGGTGGCGGTAGCGGCGAAAGCTCTGCTCCAATAAATGTGGACGTTACGGTGGAAAACCCGTCTCAAACACCTGCTGAACAAGGCTTGTTTGGGCTGAATAGCACGATTTTAATCGTTATTGCAGTTTTAGTAATTGCTCTTGTTATAGGTATGATTGCTAGAAAAAATTAAAACTAAATATTGTTAAAGGGAGTTGGTGATGTTATTACTAACTCTTCTTTTTTTATTTGACTAATATTCAATTCTATGGAAGAATATTTTATAACTATGCAATATTTTGATGCATATGTTTGTTATACAATTGGAGGATGAGATGTCATTATTAAAGTATTTATTAGGACTTAGTGTAGTAAAACCTAATATTGAACGAGAAGACCCCATCGACGATACCCTGCTAGTTCGAGTTGGTCAAGACGACGTTATGGCTTATGAGGAACTTTATATGAAAACCGAAAGAATTCTGTATTCATATGTATTGTCCCTTACTAAGCATCATGATGATGCCCTTGATATCATGCACGATACCTATATTAAAATCAAATCAGCTGCCCATTTGTACAAACCCATGGGCAAACCTATGGCGTGGATTTTTACCATTGCTAAGAATTTGGCGATGACGCATTTTAATAAACAATCAAGACAAGCAGATATGGGAGAGACAGATATGGAGAATACTTTGGAATTCTCTTATGTTTCAGACCCCATAGATAGAATGGTATTGCAATCAGCGCTGAAGATATTGTCAGAAGAAGAGTCGCAAATAATTTTACTATATGCAGTAAATGGACTGAAACACAAAGAAATTGCCGAAAATTTAAACTTGCCTCAAAATACAGTGATCTCAAAATATAATAGAGGTCTAAAAAAACTGCGTAACTTTATAGAAAAGGAGGGGATACAATGAGAGACTCGGAATTAAGAAATCGATTAAAGAGAGCTTTAGACGAAACGCCTATAGACTTGTTGGAGGATTTAGTGAACACTCCAGTGGGAAAAATGGTAGAACATGACGAAATAACCGAGCAATTTCCTAGAGCTCGTACCCTTCCGAAAAAAGAAACTAAAAAAACTATTCCAATATTTAGGTATATGGCAATAGCAGCGTCATTGGCGTTTATAATATTTTCTGGCAACAATTATTACCAAAGTATGTTTATAGGTTCCTTGTATCTCGATGTAAACCCTAGTATTAAGTTAGATATTCAGAGAAATGACAAGGTTAAAGATGTTATCGCTTTAAACGATGATGGGAAAATCATAACAGAAAATGTTAATGTAAAAAATATGAATGTGTCAGATGCAGTAATTTCAATCCTGAAATCATATGAAGATGCAGGATATATAGTGTCCGGTGAAGATATAATATTATTGACTGCACAGTTGGATGAAAGAATTAGAGATACTGTAATACACGATATACTAAATCACTATGTTAGCATAAACAAGCACCCTATGCTCATATCGCAGGATGTATCAAAGGACGAAGACATCCTAACGGGTAAGACAGCTCTAGTTAGAAAAATTGTTGAAAATGAGCATGATATAGATTCTATTCTCTATCGAATGAACCTAAGGGAAATCGTGGAATACAGCTTAGAACACGATGTAGATTTAAATAAATATGCTACAATTTATGGGGACCTTCGAATATTTGAAAAGGAAGAAATTGAGGATGATGACGATGACGAGGTTATAGAAGAAATAGTTGAAGAAATAGCTCCTGTAATCCAAGTCCCAGTTGAAAAACCTGCCCCTGCTCCTGTTCATGTTCATACTCCAACTCAGCGTCAAGACGACGACGATGACGATGACGACGACCATTATGAGTTTGACGATGATGATTTTGAACCTGATAATGATGACGATGATGACGACTAAAAAATATTGCAGACTTCTAGCTTACGAAGTCTGCAATATTTTTATTTGTAATATAAATCGAAGGTTACATAACTACTGATTTCCTTAGGTCTATTCCCATCATAATACTCGTAATAGCTGTAATTTATGATGTCAATCATATATGCATCCTCAGTTATCCTGTAATAAGGAGGACTTTCCTTGTATATTGATTTCATTAAATCCATAATTGGAATTTCATCATCTATATTTCTAGCAGCATTTACTATTTTCAATGTTTTCAAATCTGCTGATATGGACATACTAAACTCGGCAGCATTTACTACAGAATCATTTCCATTTAAATTTATTTGTTTAATTACATAATTAAACGTAACATATTGAGACATCGCTGGTCCATAAAATATGCTTATACTTTGGGTGTCTCCACCTTGGTCCACGGTATATCCCTGTTTAAATTGCTCATATATACTATCTTCAGGGACGAAAATATTGTCAAAAGTTCTGTAATCCCTGTAGATATTGTATCCAAATGGTGGAAGTAGCATTATCATGGCGATAATAAGTGACATGTTACTCAGTTTTTTATCAGCCACGGCGCCCTTCACCACATGATATAGTAACCAAGATGCTACAATAACATTTATGGCAATTCCGTAATTTGCAACACACAATCTTATATAGCTAGCCGCTACTCTGC
>CAYUJY010000104.1:2939-7066 GCA_964445145.1 uncultured Peptoniphilaceae bacterium
TTCCGTAATTTGCAAAAAAACCACTATTCTTCCAAATATATAAGGAGTATCCGAGAATGGAAACAGCCATAGACAACCCAACAATAATTCTTAGGGACTTTGGAGTTCCAGAAACCTCACTTAACACATAGGCTAAAAATACTAGACCAAATATCCCATAATAAGCGTCCATATATCCAGGAATATCTCCTGAAAAATAATATCTAACCAGTAGCGCTATGGAAAGTCCTGCCATAGCCAGGGTTAAAATAGGAAGTATCTTTCCTACAATTGCTTTGAAGAAGCCAGAATGATTTCCAATAAGCTCTTCCTTCTCGTACATGAGCACGAGAAGGCCTAGTGAAAATGATAAGGCATTTGACAATCTAAACGGCCAGCTATCATATATGATATCCAAGCTGAACAAGCTATTTAAAAGCTGTACGATTATGAATATACTCAAATATACAATAATAAAATAAACTAGCGCAATCAGCCCACGAATAATCTTTAACTTTAACATTTCCGTATAAGGCTCGTGGGTTACATATTTCAGCCCCGTTAACACTGCCCAGAGGACTGCAATATTAAATATCGCCACAGAAAAATATCTATTGGGAATAAACAAATACACCAAGAACAATATTGCAATAATTGCGTATATGCCAAGTGCTTTCACTAGGATTTTTACTTTCATCGTAGAAATAAATATAGCACCCGTAGCTACAAGCATGCTAATTAGCATAGCTCCAGGTATATCCCTATAGAAAAGCTGCACTCCAAACAGTATCCCAACCAAGAAGAAGGAATACAAATTGTTTAAATTAAATAATCTGCCTAGACTATCTTTAAAATTTTTTAGAGATAATAGAGACTATATAGTCGAAAATAATCTGTCCTTAAAATTTCTTATCATCTATCTCATCCAACTCTTCCTTGATGGTTGAGACGGCAGACTCGATAGTGCTTTCCTCAAAAGGGCTTCCCAGCCCCGTAGTTTCTACTAATTCAAGGAAAGGCAAAGAACCACCGAGCTTACACAGCTCAACATAATTTTCAAAAGCAGCACTATAATCTTCCTTGGATTTCTTAAAATAACCTATGGCACAAATTTGTGCCAAGCAATAATCGATATAATAAAACGGTCTTAGGAAAATGTGATTTTGTCTAAAGAAGAATCCCCCATTTTCTAAAAATTCATTATCCCCATAGTTTCTATGGGGCAAATATTTTCTTTCCAAGTCCCTAAATAACTTACGTCTCTCTGTTGGTGTCATTTCTGGATTTTCATATACCAAGTGTTGAAAATGATCCACCAAAGACCCATATGGAATAAACTCCATAGTTCCAGCCATGTGGGAAAACTTGTATTTTTCAATATCCTCTTCGAAAAATAAATCTATGTGCGGATATGCAAAAAACTCCATGCTCATGGAATGTATTTCACAAGCCTCATAAGTTGGGTGCATATATTCAGCTAATTCTAAATCCTTAGACAGGTATCCTTGGAACGCGTGTCCTGCCTCATGAGTTAATACATCAACATCGTGGCTAGTTCCATTCATATTGGCAAAAATGAATTGTGCCTTGTAATCAGCAATTGTTGTACAATATCCACCAGACATTTTTCCATCCCTGCTGTACAAATCAAAAAGTTCGTATTGTGTCATAAAGTTAAAAAACTCTGAGGTTAGTGGGCTGATTTTTTCATACATTTCCTTACCACGCTCTAACATCCACTCAGGATTACCCTTAGGAGTAGGGTTCCCTGAATTATATTTCAATACCTCATCGTAGTAATAAAGTTCATCCATGCCTAGTCTCGTCTTTTGTCTTTCTATCAATTCTGAAGCATAGGGAACCATGTGCTTTAATACCGCATCACGGAAATTTGAAACATCTGTAGCACCATATTCACTTCTATTCATCCTCAAATATCCGAGTTCTATAAAGTTCTTAAAACCTAGTTTTTTAGCAATTCTATCACGAATTCCAACTAACCTATCGTAAATGTCGTCGAACTTATCCATGTTTTCTTCAAAAAATCCATAATATGCTTCATTTGCCCTTTTTCTCATGTCTCTATCAGTTGACTGCATAAGGGGTGCCAGCCTAGACAAGGTGTACTTCTCCCCTTCAAAATCAATTTGGGCAGAACCTATAAGATTGGAATATTCATTCGTTGTTTTGTTTTCTTCGATTAAATCTTCCATAATCGTTGGGTCGAATATTTTTCTTTCCATTTCATATAAATTGAAAATATGATTTCCAAATCTCTCTTCCAATTCAGATCTATGGGGAGAATCCAACATAGCACCCACAAATTCATTTAGTTTTTCTTGAAGCTTCGGTTCTGCTTCGTCGAAAAACTCCATTTCATTTTTGAAAAATTCATCCCTGGTATCTACCGTATATCTGATATAAGCTAGAGAACTAGCTGTATATACATTTCTCTTAAGCCCATCAACTTCTAGCACGAGCTCTATTTGTCGTTTTGAATCAGCAGTCTTAAACTCATCAACTATTGCACCTAATTTTGCACAGAGTTCATCTACATTTGGTCTTACATATTCTATTTCGTTAAATTTTTTCATTATATCTCCTTTATTTAATCATACATCTGGTATATACCCCAATGTTTACAAAGTCTTTACAGAAAAAATGAAACCTTGGAAATTTTCCCAAGGTTTCACTTTATTATTGCAATATACACATCGTTTAAATTCGTTCCTGTAGGCCCTGTAACCAAGAGATTATCAGCCTCTAGTAAACAATAATAGGAATTATTGTTATTCAGTTCATTTAATGGATCCATACCTGCTTTTCTAATTTTTGAAATAGTACTTCCATCTACAAAACCTCCAGCAGCATCAGTTGGTCCATCAGTTCCATCGGAGCCAAAGGCAATTACTGTAATGTCCTCTACTCCATCTATTTCCAAAGCAGCAGAAAGAGCCATTTCTTGGTTTCTGCCACCCAAGCCATCCCCATTTAATGTAACCACCGTTTCACCACCAAAAATAAGTGCTAGAGGTGGTTTTAAGGTAGAGTGTCCTGACTTTACAGACTTAGCAATAGATGCTATAAATCTACCAGCTTCCTTCGCTTCACACGTTAATTCCGTAGTGAGAATTTCAGCCCTATAACCAAACTTTTCGATTTCAGTTTTCGCAACCTCACATAACTTATTTATATTTAATATAATTTTGTTCTCAACATTTTCAATATATTTAGGTGTATCATTTAGAACGGCTTCTTTTATCAAGTCAGATATATCTATATTATATTTTTTTATTATACTAAGTGCATCTTCACTAGTAGATTCATCCGCACACATGGGTCCTGAGGCAATGCTATCCACCTTATCCGACAAAACATCCGAAATAATAATTGAATGGATATATCCTCCAGTAAAAAACTTTGCTAACCTACCACCCTTCACCTTGGAAAGATGCTTTCTAACAGTGTTGATTTCAATAATATCGGCCCCTCGATAAAGTAGTTTTTCAGTAATATCTTGTACGTCTTGAAGTGTGATATCGTCCATTGGATACTCCATAAGCGAAGAACCCCCACCCGAGAGCAGAAATATCAGCCTATCGTTATTTGGGATTGCACTCACAAATTCAATTGCCCTTCGACCGGCCACCATTGAATTTTCATCAGGAACAGGGTGGGCTGACTCAATAATTTCAAAGCCACAAATCTCCCCCATTGAGTGTTGATATTTTGTAATAATTAATCCAGACTTTATGGAATTACCAAGATAATCGCTGGTAACTTTAGCCATATCCCAAGCAGCCTTCCCTAGGGCTAGGATATGATAATTTTCAATTTTATCCAAAAGTGCTAGCTCTCGTTCGATAGCAGTCTTAGAATTAACCCCTGCGATTATGGAATTTATGTAAATTTCAATTTGAAGTTTATCCATGACATCCTCCGTTATTGTATTTATTTAATTGTAGCATAATAAATCGAATTGATATAAAGGAATTAAGAAACATAGTAAAGTTAACAAAAAATTACCATTAGTGTATAGAAAATGTCTAAAGATATGCTCAATAATAATAGGTTTATCTGATTATATTTAGTGTGCGATAACCCTATTAATATCTATCTTTGGGCTTATAGTCTAACCCTATACCACT
>CAYUJY010000105.1:0-6997 GCA_964445145.1 uncultured Peptoniphilaceae bacterium
AAACTCTCGCCACAGGAAGTTGAGAGTTTAAAAAAAACTAAAGAATATAATGAGGATATATAGCCTAATATAATTACCAATATTTACCTGTATAATTCATTACTGCAAACATTCCTTTTTTCATCTCACCGCCGTACCAAGTATTGAATATAATTTGCTCTTTGCTAGTCAGATTAAATACCACAGCCGTCTCAGAGTTAAGTCCCAACTCCTTGTAATTAGATATACTAGCCTTTGAGGCATTGTAAACTATAAAGTCAGGTTCAAAGTTTTCCAACTCCTCTGCAGTTGGCTTTATAAACATATTTGTTACAAAATGTGCTTGCCAAGCCACCTCAACTATAAACCTTATAGCCATCCTGGTATCGGCATTTGCTCCACAAAAAGCATCGACAACAAAGAGCCTTTCATTGGAAAGTTCCTCTAAGGCAATTTTTTTTATAGAATTCCAAACATCCTCAGATACTGGCTTGTTATCGTTTGGGTGGTCCTCTGTACTCCACCACACTGTGTCCTTTGTAGTGTCATCCATTACTATGTACTTATCCTTAGGGGAACGGCCTGTATATATTCCAGTCATTACGTTTACAGCACCTAGCTCGCTGACTTTGCCCTTCTCATATCCCTCGAGAGATTCTTTAGTTTCCTCTAAAAAGAGTAATTCATAAGAAGGATTATGTATAATTTCTGTAGTTTCCCTGATACCGTATTTTTCCAAATTCAACTTTTTCATCGACATGATCTTCCTTATAGTATGGTAATATGTTGAATAACTTAATAAATTAATTATATAATAGACAAATATAATTGTAAATTCTATAATTAATATAGTATTTTTTAAAAGAATATCCTAATTAAAAATTATGATTGAAATTACTATACAAAATAAGTCATTCAATGAATCCCAAAACGCTAGGGATTACATCAAATGACTACTTCATATTAATTCATATATTTTACTACGAAATCTTACCATAGGATATTCCATTTTTTTCTAGAAGTTCTATTGCATATTCATCTACCCTATAGTCATTTAGGTAGTAAATTTCGCTTATTCCCGCTTGGATCAATGCTTTTGCACAATTCAAACATGGGAAATGCGTAACATAAGCTCTACAACCCTTTACGGATATTCCTTCCTTAGCACAATATAATAATGCGTTCATCTCTGCATGTATTGTAGCTATACAATGACCATCCCTCATGGTGTGACCGATTTCATCACAGTGGGGATTTCCCTTGACAGAGCCATTATATCCAGTAGATACAATTCGGTTTTCATCATTTACTAGTACACATCCAACAAAAGCCCTATCACATGTTGATCTTTGCGCCACCATTTTACAAATTTCCATAAAATATTCATTCCAACTTAATCTAGTCATTTTTAATCTCCTTATATACTAATTTTATGTAAATTATAAATATTTTCAAGTGAATTTGTAAATATTGGGTATAATAGTTTGGAAAAGATTTGAAAAGGAGGAAAATATGATTAAAGAATTTAAGGAGTTTATTAGCAAAGGCAACGTAATGGACCTTGCAGTAGGGGTTATTATAGGTGGCGCTTTCGGTAAAATCGTTACTAGTTTAGTAAATGATGTGATTATGCCAATTATTGGTATATTGACAGGCGGAATAAATTTTGCTGATAGATTCATTAATCTAAGTGGCACAGAGTATGCTACAATTGCAGCAGCGGAAGAAGCTGGTGCAGCAATCCTTAAGTATGGAGCATTTATTCAAAACATTATTGATTTTCTAATTATCGCATTTGTAATATTTATAGTCATTAAGCAAATCAATAGATTCAAAAGAGAAGAAGAACCTGCACCAGCTACTACTAAGGAATGTCCATTCTGTAAGAGTGAAGTTCCATTGGAAGCTACTAGATGTCCACACTGTACGTCTGAATTAGCATAGGGGTAAATTATGAAAATTGAAATAGTATATGCGTCTTACCATCACAACAATACAGAAAAGGTGGTATTAGAACTAGAGAGACGATTAAAGGAATATGAGCATGGGGTAGTATTAAACAATGTTACAAAGGAATTTGTATTACACGATGAAACCTTTGACTTTACTATATTTGCATCCGGTATTTACTATTTTGGTTTTCACAAAAATATTTATAAGTATTTGGAAAGTTTGCAAAAGCAGGTCAGAGGACCTGCTTTTGTTTTTTACACAGCTGGAGCATTAACGGATAACTTTTTGAATAAAATTATTAAAAAGGTTGAAGACAAGGGTTATGATGTAGTGGGTACACATGGAATGCTAGGCTTTGACACCTATGGACCTTATAAGTTAGTAGGTGGACTTAATAAGGGTAGACCAGATAAGGAAGATATATCAGGTTTATTTTATATTTTAGAAAGTTCGATGGAGAGTTTAAAATGAGAGGTTTGGTATTAGAGGGCGGAGGAGCGAAAGGCTCCTATCAAATAGGTGCATATAGGGCGTTAATGGAATCGGGTCACAACTTCGATTACATAGTGGGAACGTCTATTGGATCGTTAAATGGTGCCATGATAGCACAAGGAGACATCGATGTTGCAGAAGAAATTTGGAGTAATATAAAGTTTTCCACTGTCGTAGATGTGGACGATGATAAAATGAAGTCCTTGTTTGATTGGGATTTTTCCAATCTATCTTTTGAGGGTTTACACCAAAAATTTGGAATCGTACAAAGTATTTTTAGAAATAAAGGATTCGATATAACACCATTTAAGGAACTTTTGGATAAATACATAGATGAAGCAAAAGTTAGAAGCTCTTCCATGAAGTTTGGATTAGTAACTGTTGGAATTAGTGACATTAAACCTTTGGAAATATTTATTGATGATATGGAAGAAGGCTCATTAAAGAATTATTTACTGGCGTCTAGTTACCTGCCTGTATTTAAACAAGAACCAATTGAAGGAAAATATTATTTAGATGGAGGTTTCTACGCTAATATTCCATACAAAATGGTGGATGACTTATGTGAAGAACTATATATAATTGGGTTATTCCCAAACAAAGGTAAAAATATTTTTGAAGACAAGTCAAAATATAAATATATAAAACCTCGCGAAGAGTTATGTGATATTTTTCAATTTATGCAAGAAACAGCTGACTACAATATAAAATTAGGATACCATGATACACGAAAATTTTTAGACGGCCTGCTTGGTGATAAATATTATATATATGGTTTGGAAGAGAAGACTTCCTTAGACATTATTATTAGTGTGGCACAGAGTCTGAATAAATCAGATGCAGTGGAAAATTTAAAATCCTATTTAGAAATAGACTTTAACAATCATTGTGTAGACATGGGAATTTCTGTAGATATAAGCTATCGTGAAATCCTTGCTTTAATTTTAGATTTCATTGCAACAGAAATGGATTTAGAGAGATTTAAAATCTATACCATGAAGGGACTAGCAACGGAAATAAAACATTCAGACAAATATCCTGAGTTTATAGCGAATAAAGAATTTGAGGCTATTCTAATTGAAGAATTGATAAAGTAAGCATGGAGCATTTACCTAGTGTAGATGCTCTTTCCTTAAGGAGTAGTAAAGTGGAGGTATTATGAGAAGAACGGACAGAGAAATGGGCGTAGATTTTGCCCTTAAGGTAATTGATGAATCGGATTATGGCGTTATGGGACTATGCGAAGCGGCTCCTTACACCATGCCCCTTTCCATAGTCAGGGATGGGGAAAACCTATATTTTCATAGTGCAGTACAAGGACGTAAAACTGAAATGATTGAAGATGGGGACGAAGTCTCAATTTCTTTCGTATCTAGAGTTAATGTACCTAGTCTACTCAGTAGAGATGAAATTATAGAAAAAATCCAGCAGAAGAAGTTCGCAGAAATCGGTTCTAAAGTATTTACCACGGAATTTGAAAGTGCACACGTAATCGGACACATAAGCAAAGTGGAAGACAAAGAAGAAATTATAAAAGCCCTAAAACTTATAGTAAATAAATACACGCCTGAACTAGAAGATTTAGCTGACGAATTTATTGTAAATAGCCTAGAACGTACTTCAATTTATAAAATTACAATAGAAGGATTATCTGGAAAACGCAAGAAGTTTGATGTTAATGGAGAAGAAATGAAATTTGGAAGAATAGAATGATCGTCTGTCAATAAAAAATGAGGAAGTCGTTCTCGACTTCCTCAAAATATTATATTATTCTAATTTGGTGATAAACTTTTTTACCTTTTCTAAACAACAACTTGTTGTCTTCGAAATTGTCAAGGGTGATTAGCTCGGATGGATTTTCAGCCTTATCTTCACCGATATAAACTCCGCCGCCTTCTATAAGTCTTCTGCCTTCACCATTTGACTTAACAAATCCAATTTGTCTAATAAGGTCAAGAATGCTAATGCCAGTTTCAAAGTCCACAGCTTCCATTTCTGTAAATGGAATATTTTCGTCGTCTTTAGCACCAGAAAATAGTGCTTTTGATGTGTTCAACGCTTCTTCTGCATCATGCTCTCCATGAACCATCTTTACAACTTCGTATGCTAGCACTTCTTTAGCCTTGTTTAATTCGACACCCTCAATCTTCGTAAGTTCATCAATTTCCTCCAATGGAAGGAAGGTGAGTAGCTTTAAGAACGGTTTAACATCTGCATCTGCAACGTTTCTTAGGTATTGGAACATTTCATAAGGCGTAGTTTTATTTCTATCCAACCAGATAGCACCCTTTGCGGTCTTGCCCATCTTTTCGCCTGCTGCTGTGGTGAGTAACTTGAAGGTCATTGCATACGCTGGTTTTTGTGTCTTACGTCTAATTAGGTCCATCCCACCTATAATGTTAGACCATTGGTCTGAACCACCCATTTGCATTATGCAACCATATTTTTGATGTAATACATAAAAGTCGTAGGATTGTAATAGTAAATAAGAAAACTCAAAAAAAGTTAACCCATCTTCAATACGATTTTTGTAAGCATCCATTGCAAGCATTCTATTTACAGAAAAATGTACGCCCACTTCACGCATAAATTCTAGGAAATTTATATCCAACAACCAGTTGGCATTATTATCTAGTAGAGATTTCCCCCCATCGATATCTAGAAATCTCTTCATTTGCAGCGCAAATCGCTCGGCATTGTAATCTATTTGCTCCTTTGTCATAAGCTGTCTCATATCAGATCTTCCCGACGGGTCACCTACCATTGTAGTTCCTGCTCCCAGTAGAGCGATTGGTCTATGCCCATGTCTTTCCATGTGCATCATAGTCATAATTTGTACAAAGTGACCGAGAGTAAGACTATCCGCTGTAGCGTCATATCCGATATAGTAGGTTATTTTCTCCTTCTCAAGTAGCTCTCTAACTTCATCCTCATGGCTAACATTATCAATATAGCCCCTCTCTTTCAATACATCAAATACATTCCTCATAAAATCCTCCTTTAGACAATAAAAAAGCTGCGTCAAAGGGACGTCATCAACGTGGTACCACCCTTTTTCGCATAGCCTCATTCACATACAACATGTGACAATTATCAGACTCCGGACTTGTAATTCCCTTTCGGTACTGTAATCTTTCTTTGTCTCTATGGGGTAATTATACAGAATGCATCATTTATTTTCAAGTAAAATTTTGGTATAATTGTTATTGTATGCGTGGAGGTAATAGATGAGATTTACATTGTTTAGCTTATTGTTTTGTATATCGCTTTTTGGTAGCGTACTAAATGGTGTTACAATAATATATGCACTTTTATTTGGACTAGTATTATTCTCATATGATGCAATAGCAAAGGGTTTCTCTTTTACAGAAATAATTGTAATGATTAAAGATGGAATTTATTCTATTAGAAATATATTGATAGTGTTTACTCTAGTAGGATTTCTTACCGCTTCGTGGAGAGCTAGTGGAACCATTGCTTACCTTGTGTACTATGGGATAAACCTCATAAATCCAAAATTGTTTTTACTATTTTGTTTCCTATTAACCATGACCATGTCCATGTTAATAGGTAGCGTCACAGGAACTGTAACTACAATGGGCGTAATTTTGATAAGCCTTGGTAGGGCAGGTGGCATGGATTTACTCATGACAACTGGTGCAATATTATCAGGATCCATGTATGGAGATAGAATGAGTCCAGTATCATCGGCAGCAAATCTAGTTGCTGGATTAACCGGGACTGAACTCAGTGACAACATACGAGATATGTGGAATTCTTCTTTTATACCTACTATATTAACTGCAGCAATTCTTTTAATTATTTCCTTAATACAAAACAACCCACCACCAGACAAATCTGTTACATTAGGTCTAGTTAATGTAGTAAATATGACACATTTAAATATGATTCCTGCAGTAGCAATAATAATTATGTCATTATTTAGAGTCAAAACTAGACAAATGCTTATTATAAGTACAATTATAGGCGTTATACTTGGAGTAACTATACAAGGGATATCTATTCCTGAGGTACTAAAAGCTATAGTATTTGGATTCCAAACGGAAATGACGGACCCAATATTGATGAAGATAGTCAATGGTGGCGGATTAGATAGTATGAAGACCACCATAATCACCGTAGCACTTTCAGCATCTTTTTTTGGAATATTTAATAGAACTGGATTCTTAAACCCAGTAGAGAACCTTATTGAAAGTTTAGAGAGAAAGATAGGATTTTATTTTACCTTCATTTTTATATCATTGATTTTCTCCATCGTATTTTGCACTCAGACCATGGCAGTAATGTTAGTTAACGGTATATACAACAAAAGAGTAACAAATAACAAAGTAATGATGTTGGATTTGGCAAATGTACCAATATTACTTCCGGCAATAATTCCGTGGAATATGGCAGCTAGTGTATCAATAAACGTATATGAAGTAAGTGGTCTAGCAGTTGTATTTAACATATTTTGCTGGATAGTACCACTGTATTATTATTTTTATAGAAATAATTTTAAAAAACACCTTGACAAGAGGTAATAGAATTTGTTAATATATAAAAGCTGTCC
>CAYUJY010000106.1:0-6954 GCA_964445145.1 uncultured Peptoniphilaceae bacterium
CAGAATGGTTGCTAACACTGATTTCCAATGTGAATACGACCCACCGAAGAAGCAACTATCCCAGGACCCTTACGACAACCAATGTGGCGAGGTTGAATACGAAGATAGGGGACTTAGACGAAGCGAATACGAATCTAAAAAAGAGATATTAAAGATAGGGGAGATATAATGAAATTTTCAGACTTTCATATTGATACGCTGATGCACATATTGATTGCAAAATCAAAGGGTGAGTATATTGACCTATATAAGAATGACTTAAATATTGATATAAAAAGACTTAAGGACAGCAATTACGTTGCACAGATTTTTGCTTGCTTTGTAAATTTAGGGGAAGCGCCCATAACCACTAGCCATTACGATGATGCGTTGGGAATGATAAAAATATTCCACGAAGAAGTGGAAAAACATAGGGGGCTCATAGCCTTAGCAACTGATTATGACTCCTATTTAAGAAATAAAGACGAGGGATTAATCAGTGGATTTTTGGCCGTGGAAGAAGGCGGCATTATTGAGCATGATAAAAAAAAGCTGGATGAACTTTTCAGTCTGGGTGTCAGATTTATTACTTTAACTTGGAATCACGAAAACTCCATAGGTTTTCCAAACTTTCAGTGGATACACCAAAACGATGGACTAAAGGAATTTGGATTAGAAGTGCTATCTAGAATGGATGAGCTGGGAATAGCAGCTGATGTTTCACATCTTTCAGATGGTGGCTTTAAGGATATCGTGGTTCACGGAAAGAGACCATTTATAGCAACCCACTCAAACTGCCGCGCTATCCAAAATCATCCGAGGAATTTATCCGATGACATGATAAAGGATTTGGCTAACAAGGGTGGAATAGCAGGACTGAACTTCTGCCAGGACTTCCTTGAGCCAGATGGAAGAAGTAGTGTGGAAGCGATGATAAACCATATCCGTCACTTTATTAAAATAGGTGGAGACGAGATTGTAGGACTGGGAACTGACTTTGATGGAATACCGCAACATAATTTAGAAATTGCTGGCGCTGAGGACATTCCAAAACTAGCTATGGAAATGGAAAAAGCAGGCTTTACAGAAAGACAAATTGAAGGATTTTGCTATAAGAACTTTGAAAAATTCTTAGAAAGATACGAAAGGAGTTAATCTATGAAGGTATTTATTGGCGCAGATATAGAAGGCGTAGCTGGACTGTCCGTATTTGCAGAATCATATATGACAGACGTAGCTAGATATAACCATTTTGCGAAACAAATGAGTGAAGAAGTGGCAGCAGCTTGTAGGGGTGCGTTTAAGGCAGGTGCTACGGGAGTTACTGTAAAGGACGCCCACAATGACGGCAGAAATATTACGATAGATTTATTGCCGGAGAAGGCGAAATTTATCAGTGGCGTAACCAACACTCCATGGTCTATGATAGGTGGAATAGACAATAGCTACAACTATTTAATGTTCATAGGCTACCACGATGCGGCTAACTGTAGCACAAATCCAACGTCCCACACCCTAAGCTCAACGAAGATTAAGGAAATGAGAATAAATGGAGAATATGCCTCAGAATTTTTAATATTTGCATATGCAGGTGCATACCTAGGAATCCCTACGGTGTTTTTAAGTGGCGACGACGGTATAGCAAATAGAGCAAAAAGATTTTCAAAAGATATGGTCACCTATTCCACGAAAATTGGCTTTGGAAATTCAGTAGAATCAGTACATCCAAAAGTTGCCATTGAAAATATTGAAAAATTAGTCGAAGAAGCCTTAAGTGGAGATCTGTCTAGACACAAATTTGAACTACCTGAAAAATTTGAATTGGAAGTACAGTACTTTAGACATTTCGAGGCATTAAGGAATTGTTTCTATCCTGGCGCAAAGCTAGAAGGTACAGACACGGTGAGATTTGAAACGGATGACTATTATGAGGTGCTACGTTTCCTTCACTTTACCATTTAGGAGATAATTATGATAAAATTACCAAAACATCTTAAACTGGCTAATCTTCCAACGAAGATTGAGAGGTTAGAAAGATATTTTTCTGATTATGAAGTGAATGTATTTATAAAAAGAGATGACCAAACTGGCTCTGAACTATCTGGAAACAAAGTTAGAAAATTAGAATTCTCCATCCAAGAAGCGCTGGATGAAGGCGCAAAAACTCTAATCACCTGTGGTGGGATTCAATCCAATCACGCTAGGGCAACAGTGGCAGCAGCTGCAAAACTGGGATTAAAATCCATTGTGGTCCTAAGAAGAGACGAGGAGATAGAACCAGATGGCAACTATTTTCTAGACTTATTACTTGGTGCCGATGTACACTTTGTTGGCAGTGAAGAATTTGCAAATAGATTACCTGAAATTTTAAATGAAATAAAAGCAGAATGTGATGCTAAGGGTGAAAATGGGTACATTCTACCAGTAGGAGCCTCAAATGGCATAGGAACCTTTGGCTACTCCAAGGCGATGGAAGAAATACTATCCCAGGAGAATGAACTGGGCATAGAATTCGACACCATCGTAGCTACAGTGGGGTCCGCAGGGACATATGCAGGACTGCTCCTAGCAAACAAAGCATATAATGCAGGAAAAAAAGTAGTGGGAATAAATGTCTCTGCTACAGCGGAACATTTTGTTGCCAGAACGAAGGAGCTATTCATAGAAGCCAGTGAATATCTAGAAGAAAAGTACGTTGCTACAGATGATGAAATCCACATAATAGACGGCTACGTGGGATTAGGATATGCGATATCACAACCCCACGAGATAAAATTTATAAAGGACTTCGCGCGGACAGAAGGAATAATCCTAGACCCAGTATACACAGGAAAATGTATGTACGGATTTAGTGAAGAAATGAAAAAAGGAACCTTTAAGGACTCCAAAAATATACTATTTATCCACACGGGAGGAATATTCGGACTATTCCCAGCGAGGGGTGAGTTTTAATGAATGTAAATTCAAAAAGCTCGTGGATGATAACTATAATTGTTGAAACTTTATTAACCATACTGTATTTTATCGGAGTATTGATGGGTAATACACTTAATATGTCCAGCGATGCATTTTTGAAAATAATAGCCTTTGGATTTATTATCAATTTAGCAGTATTAATATATTCTGGGATAAGTAAGAAGCATATTTATACGAAAACAAAAAGATGGCAGTATATTTGGTTTATTTTCTACAATATAGCTATGATTTTTGTAGTGGCATATAGAATTGGGATGTAGTTATAAAGTTAAAACCGACTTTAGCTAGTCGGTTTTATGCTTCTTCCACAATTGGTGGGTTAGAATTTGGTTCAATATAGTCTTCTTCAGATATGATAATAATGTTTTTTGCTGGTTGATTAAATACAATGGAAAGCAGTATTACTGTCAGCAATAGGTATTTTATCAAGTGTTCCTCCTTAAGTATATTAGTGTTAGAATATATTATATAGAACAATTTGTTAATTTCTATATGCAAGTATGCAAACATGGGGGTGAAAGAGTGTATTCTTTAGACAAGTTTACGACACTATTAAAAAACAAAAGGATAGATTTGCGACTCACGCAGAATGTAGTTGCTGAGCTATCTGGAATTAATATATCCACAGTTTGGAGAATTGAAAAAGGGTTTGTAATTCCGACACTAGAGAACATAATTAAACTTTCATCAGTTTATAAACTTGATCTTTATACTATATTTGAATCTTTGTATGATGATCCATTATATATATTCAATAATTTTATTATTGAAGCAGAAAAATGATTGTATCCCACAATTTTAATGGTATAAACTCTTTAACTCTAAGTTTAGAAGAAATAATTTCAGATTCACAAAATGAATTTTTAACTAACCAAGCGAAGCAATATAAGCTATTTTTGGAAGGTGTAAAATTATTAAATAATAATATGTTCGAGAAATCAAAGTTGTTATTTATTGAAGCTTTAAAAATACTTATTAAAAACTTTGAGATAAATAACTTTACTGATTTTAACTATAGTCAATTTGAATTAAGAATATTGTTAAACTTAGGACTGTCATTAAATAAACTAGGATATTACGGATATTATAAAAGTATAGTAGAATATTGTTTCTATAATATTGATGAAAGTAGCACTGAGTATTTAGTTATCGTTTGCAATTATTGTATTTTACTTAGCAGAGAAAGTAGACCTTTAGAGGCATTAGAAAAAACTAAAAATGCAATAAAATATTCTCAAGATAATAGAATGTATGAGTATCTACCTTTACTATTTTATCATGAAGCTATCTGTTATAAAGAATTGAATCAAAGGGAAATGTTTGAACGCTCATTACATGTTGCAAAAATCCTCTGTGAGTCATTTGATTTTGAATATTTATTGAAAAGAATCAACGAAAAAACAGATAAATATTTTTAAATTCAATACACTTGCACAGATGCATATAGAAAACTATAATATACTACAATAAGATAAAGATGAAATCGATTTCGAATAAATTACAGAGGAGAAATTTTATGAAAAAGAAGATTTTGTCAGTTATCTTGGCTATTGTTATGGTATCCTCGTTTGGTGTTAATAGTGCTAGTGCATTTTTAGTAAAACCTATCATTCAAGAGCATAATTATGGGGACTTAATTCAATATTTAGAGGTAGAAGAATTGTACGATTATGCAATAAACTACAAGAATAAATATCCTAATATTGATGATGATGAACTTAATGATGTAATTAAGCATGAAATTGAAAAGCAAGCAATGCAAATGGGATTAATTGTAAATCCTGACAACAATTTGATATCTCCAAATTCGTACGCAGATTTACCTGTAGTTAGAGACAGGTTGAATGAAAAAGAAAAGATTGTTTTTAATGAAAATTTATTTAAAGGATTAGGAGTACTTACAGCAGCATCAAGAGCAATGTATGCTTATACTCAGTATTATACTCCATATGCTGGTGGCGATGGCGATAACTCAGATGCTTTTAGACATGGCTTATGGATGGCTTTATCGACATATAATAGTGGCGCAGATTATGCGGAGAGATTTGGAAGAGCTCACGAAGAGGGGACATATAATAATCCAGCAATTTCGAGGGCGATGGATCTAAATAATAATTCTGTAGGGGTTCAAATTGGCAGACAGTATATAAATTATCCAAATGATATAGTTGAAAGCTTTATAGAATCAGCAGTTGATACAGCTGTAAAAAATGGCAGATTTGCACGTCATAAAGGTATGTATATCGGAGTATTAAACTATTTGGTAACAACTAATAGTGAAGGGGCAAGATATTGATTAAAAATAACAATAAAAGTATAGTTAGATATGTTTATCTAACTATACTTATTATAATTATTCTTTCATTTTTTCAGTATTATCCAAAAAAAGCTCAATCTAAAGAAATTATCACTTCTATAGACGAAGCTATCAAAGTAGAAAATGTAATAGATCTAAATCAATTGGTGCCTGGGGAATGGGATACTATATATCGTGTGAAATATAACACTCTTTCCGATTTAGAAAAAAACTACGGGATAATGACGAAAAAACTTCCTGGACATTTTAATATGTGGAGTGCAACTGAAACTATGTTGATATTTGCAAAAGGTAAAGAAGTGGAAAAGTATGTTTTGTTTCACGATCAAAATGACTATTTTATTGATTCATTTGATGAGATAAATGAAATTTTCACCACAAGAAATAAAAGTAAATTTTATTTAGAAAATGACCATGTTCTAAAACTTATTGAATCTAGCAAATAAAAGCAAATTATATAATTGAATTGGTGAGCTTATTGATTATGGAGGAATGAAATTGGTTATAAAAAGAAAATTATTAATAATTACTTTAAAATATTTACAATATATTATTTATTAGTATTTGGACTAGGGATTTATTTTAAGTCCAAAGATATTTTTATTGTAGGATATATAATTGAAATGTTTCTTCGATTAATACTCAAACCAGATAGATTTGCTAAAGATAATTTTTTTAAACTATTTTCAGGTGTATTAATTGGATGCATGGTGGGTTTCTTATATATTGTTAATTTTTATGGTGTATAAATAATGAGATATAAATATAATCTTAAATAGATACTTGTACATAGGTTTGTTATACTATATATAGGTATCTATTTTAATTATGCGAATGGGGGATAATTATGAATAACTTAGACGATGTGATTGCATATTTAAAGGAAAATTATTATTCGATTTTTAGCAAGTTAAATATCGCTGCGTTTATAATTTTTGTGGCGATTGGGAAGTATGTTTATTTCCTATTTTATTCACTGATAGAACTATCGGTTAGATTGTTTTTGAAGCCTAAAATGGCAAATGAACAACATCGAAATTTGATAGGGATTTTTATCGCCTGTACTGTTATATATCGGATATTTAGGGCGTATCTCCACTAATTGTATTGTCTGTTTTAATAAATGAAAGGGGTAATTATGAACAAATTAAGAATAATGATGCTAGTAATGGCGATTTTACTAGTAATTCCCATGGGAGTGGTGAGTGCAGAGGGTGAGGGATTTGAGGAGATATTAAATTCGCAAATCGATATAATTAATGCAGAACGGGAAGAGAGTTTAGAAGAGGTTAGATTACAACTAGAATTACAAGGTAAAATGAATATGTACGAAATATTCAAAAGAGAGGTTGATCCTCAATATGACGCGTCTATTGAACAGTTAAAAGCGTATTACTATGAGGGAAAACCTCCCATGTTTTCGGATATAAGAAAGATGGTTTTAAATTCCGATTATATCAATCCGAAGTATGACGAAAAATACAATGTGTTTTTATAGTTGGATAATCTTATGTATGATAGGGATGATGAGTTTAATTACTTCATTAAGGATATGAGAACCTTTGTGCCATTAAGATTTGTTGCTGAGGAGCTGGATTTTTCTGTAGAATATATGGATAGCTCTAAAGAAATAGTAATTGAAAAAGATGATAAAGAAATTCTAATGAAGCTGGGCGAGAAAA
>CAYUJY010000107.1:0-6895 GCA_964445145.1 uncultured Peptoniphilaceae bacterium
AACATTCTCAAAAATAACGCTAGAAATAATAATTCAGTTTTTTTAGTGTTTGCAAGAACTTTTAAATTGTCATTTATACTTTCAGCATCCACACTTCCTGTAAATGGCGGGTTTGCTAATATAACATCGTATTTATCAGAAATTTCATTTTCTTTAGAAACACTGTCCTTGTAATCAACATCAGGATTTGGGATCGAGTGTAACATTAGGTTCATAGCTGAAATTCTTAACATAGTTTGATCGCTGTCATAACCTGTAAACATTGTACTTTCAAAATGCTTCCATTGCTTGTCTGTCATAATGCTTTCATATTTGGCTCTAATATATTCAGCCGATGAAACTAAAAAGCCGGCCGAACCACATGCTGGGTCACAAATGGAGTCATCGGGAGTCAAGTCCACTAATTCCACCATTAAATCTCTTATGTGCTTAGGAGTTCTAAATTGTCCATTTTGTCCTGCTGTAGATAATTTCCCGAGCATATACTCATATAGATCGCCAAGCATATCTTTTTTAGTTAGGTCTTGCTCATAAAGTTCGTCTAGTCCCTCGACTACCTTTTGAAGAAGTTGAACCTTACCTTCAGGGAAAAGAAACATTGCATCTTTCATATATCTGGAAAATGCAGTTTCTTCATCAAAATCTCCCATTCTTTTGATAAATGGAAATACTTTATCTCTTACTATTTCATACATCTCACGTGGGTCTTTATTTTTGAAGTTGTTCCATCTCATTGATTGGCCATCTTCAGTTTGTGGGAAAATTCTATTATTGCTACTTCCACCGAATATTTGTTCAAAGGATTCTGCAGCTGATTCCTTTTCATCCAAAGATCTAATATACATTAAATATGTTAATTGCTCGATTACTGTTAGTGGGTTTGTAATGCCACCAGCCCACATATCTGTCCATATACGATCAATTTTATTTCTAATTTCACCGGTTATCATACTTTCACCTCAATAATTATCTTGAATTATGATTATATCACATAATATCAAAAAGCTCATTTCATTAATAAGGAAAACGGAGAAGCTATGACTTCACCGTTTCATTCTTAATTACGTATTTATTTTTTTAAACATCTACCCACCCCTACTCTACCCAATATTTCAAGTCTAAGCTCAAGCCTACTCCTTTACTTTACTTTTTTATACTTCGTTTTGAAACAATTGCTTCAAATAGATTTTAATATTATAACTCTAGCCTCATCTTAATGTGTGGTATTCCCACGTCTAAATATTCTTCAGATGTTTGTACAAATCCCACTTTTTCATACATGGATTTTGCATAAACTTGTGCTTCTATATCGATACACTCTGCCTTGAATCTTTCTTTTGCGACTTTTATACCCTCGTTTAATATACTACTACCTAATCCTGAACGTCTTTTTGTTGAAATCAATCTGCCGATAGAAACTTCAGAGAAGGTGGCTCCCTTCGGCAACACCCGCAAATATGCTATAATTTTATCATCATCTTTAAAGTAAACATGGTATGAATCCTTGTCGAAATCATCCACGTCTTGATAAGCACAGTTTTGTTCCACCACAAATACCTCAGCACGCAATTTATAAATTTCAAATAATTCCATCGTCGTAAGTTCATCAAAATGTCTTATTACTAATTCCAATCATATCACCTCCGAATATATTTACTTATAAGTTCATAATTTTAAACCAATGAAGTGATAGATATCACTCTACCACTTCACTATCTACAATTAAGAATTTTCAAGCAATTCTATTGCCTGCTTCCCTGTAATATGCTCTATTTCCATTTCTATCATAAGAAATCGTTCAATGGACCTATTAACTTCCTCTGAAGTTTCTGTTTTCAATTCAGGAAAATATCTGTCGTTTAGGATTTGAATTGTCCTTCTTTTTTCTTCTGCATCATCAATAATTTTTGCCCTTCCAAATGCTATGACGCTCATATAATAGGTTGTAAATCCATCTCCCACAGGTTTATCCTGTAGAATAACACAAAAAGAAACCTTGTCATTTTTGCGTATGGCATCTAGTTTATGTCCAGATGTAGCCACATGGAAATATAGCTTATCATCATGATAAACATAGCTTAAGGGCACTGCATAAGGATAGTCATCATCCCCATGAACTGCCAATACTCCAGAAGTAGCCTTGTTAAGCATACTCTTTGCATAATCGGTATTTAGAAGTTGCTTACTTCTTCTCATTTCTCTAAACATAAATCCTCCATTACTTTGCCATCAGTTTTTAAAAATAGTTCGATCGGCGGAACTTGGGACGAAAATTGTAGTGGTGTAAGCACCCTTGCATAACTGCCTGCATTTGTAATCATCAGCCCATCCCCTGGATCCATCATTGGTAGCTCAATTTCCTTAGCCACTAAATCAGCTCCCGTACAAAGATTTCCCACCAAGGTCACCAGCTCTTTTACTTCCCTATTAATAAGTGGAATGTATTGGAATGCATTTTTCTTTGTAAAAAGTGGTTCAAATGCCGCTGGATTTTCATCACTCGTATAATTTCTCACCAATTGTTCCAGTGAAGGTCTGGAAAATCCATTTAGTGTACTGTTTAAAATCACGAAAGTTTTTCCACCTGAAATTTTCTTGTCCACCACTGTTGTTACATAAATGCCAGCTTTTCCAACTACGTATCTTCCCGTTTCGATATAAACCTGTGCTGCAGGTAGCTTATACTTTAGTTCACTAACCAAATTACTCGTATGCTGCCCAAGAACACCTAGGTCAACTTCCTCATCACTTGTAGAATATGGTATACCAATACCTGAGCCCATATTAATAAATTTTAGCTCTTCTCCTATACTTTCTTGCACCCGAAGTGCCAGATTTAATACGTTCTTGTGGTACTCTCCAATTAAATCTGAGCTTAATTCTTGACTTCTCAAATGGACATGAATTCCAGTTATTTTTATATTTTCCATGGCTCTCCATCTACTCATATTGGAATAAACTTGGTCTTCGTCTATTCCAAATTTTGACGGAGTACCCTTCCCACCATCGAAGCTAAAGTTAGGATTTATGCGTATGCCTATTTCCACGTGAATACCCTTTTCCTTCGCAACTTCTTGGATTGTGGAAACTTCGTTTACGCTATCAGCAATCAACGTGGCTTGGTCTATGGCCTCTTCTATGTCACTTCTCAGCTTGCCCGGTGCGGAATATTGTAGCATCTCCTTGGGCACACCATTTTGAATAGACATTTTCACTTCATTTAAACTTGCTGCATCTGAGCCAAATCCGTTTGATAACACAGTTTTAACTATGTGTTTATTTGGATTTGTCTTTAGGGAATAGAGAAATTTAACATTTGGAAACTCGGTCTTTAAAGTTTCCATTGCGAATAAAATTTTTGACTCATCGTAGAGGTAATAAGAATTATATTTCCTCATCAAATCAATTAATAACATATCTTCCATATTAAAACCTCGCTTTCTATGTATGTGTACTTTATACCCCCATTTTGCTATTTTCTCCAATATTGCATATTACTGCCCTATTTTTTGTGTTAAAATTATTAAAAGATGAGGGAGGTGATTGGATGAAGCGATATATAATGGCAATAGATGCAGGAACTACTAGCAGTAGGGCTGTGATTTTCGACCAGGATTCCAATATTGTCAGTATGTCCCAAAAAGAATTTATACAATTTTATCCTAAGGCAGGCTGGGTAGAACACGATCCCATGGAGTTGTGGGCTACACAATCCGGTGTTTGCAGCGAGGTTCTAGCTAAAACAGGAATTAGACCAGAGGAAATTTCAGCCATAGGAATAACCAACCAAAGGGAAACTACTATTATTTGGGACAAGGTTACGGGTAGACCAGTATATAACGCCATAGTGTGGCAGTGTAGAAGAACAGCAGAAATCTGCGATGAACTGAAAGCTAGGGGTTTATCTGAAGCGATTAATACAAAAACTGGTCTTGTAATCGATGCGTACTTTTCTGGTACGAAAATAAAGTGGATTCTAGATAATGTAGAGGGTGTTAGGGAACGTGCAAATCGTGGCGAGCTTCTCTTTGGAACTGTGGATAGTTGGATATTGTGGAATTTAACCGGAGGAACGGTCCACGTCACGGATTATTCAAACGCAAGTAGAACCATGCTATTTAATATTAACACTTTAGATTGGGACAAAGAAATATTAAATTGGCTAGATATTCCAAGGTCCATGTTACCCGAGGTTAAAAACTCCAGCGAAGTTTTTGGGTATACAGCTGATAACACCTATGGTGGCGTCAGGATTCCCATAGCTGGAATCGCAGGTGACCAACAAAGCGCACTATTTGGTCAGGCTTGTTTTTTACCGGGGATGGTGAAAAATACTTATGGAACTGGATGCTTCGTGCTCATGAACATAGGCGAAGAACTTTCTAAATCGAAATCGGGGCTTCTAACGACCATAGCGTGGGGAATAGATGGAAAAATAACCTATGCCCTAGAAGGCTCTGTGTTCAATGCGGGCTCTGCAATTCAGTGGCTCAGAGACGAGTTAAAACTCCTATATGATGCACCTATGAGTGAATATTATGCAAAAAAAGTAGATAGCACGGAAGGTGTTTATGTAGTGCCAGCCTTTACGGGACTTGGGGCACCATATTGGGATATGTACGCTCGTGGGGGAATTTTCGGTTTGACCAGGGGTACAAAACGTGAACATATTGTTAGGGCAACGTTGGAATCCCTAGCCTATCAATCCCTAGATGTAATAGCAGCTATGGTGGAGGATAGTGAAATTCCAATAGAAAAAATTCGTGTGGACGGTGGAGCAGCTGCCAATGATTTTCTAATGCAGTTTCAAGCAGACATTATGAACGTGACCGTGGAGAGACCTAAGATAATAGAAACAACTGCACTTGGAGTTGCTTATCTAGCTGGGTTGGCAGTGGGATTTTGGAAGGATATGGATGAAATTTCTGAGAATTATAGTTTAGACAGGATTTTCAAGGCAGAGATGGCAGAAGATGTACGGGTAGAAAAATATAGATATTGGAAAAAAGCAGTCGAAAGAACCATGAATTGGTTAGGCTAAGGAGGATATTTTGAAAATAATAGATTTGTCACAAAAATTTACGAATGATATGACTAAATTTCCTGGATCACTACAACCAGAAATCAAACAAATAGCTAATTATGCTACAGATGGATATAGGGTAACAGACTTCCACTGTGACGTCCACGGAGGTACCCACTGTGATGCACCAGCTCACTTTGTAGAGGGTATGAAGATGATAGAGGACTTGGACCTTAAGCACTTCGTAGGAGAAGCTGTAATCGTCGATTACGACATGGAACTAGGTAGAGAAATACCCGTAAGTGTTTTAGACGGAGAGAATATTAATGCAGGAGATATATTGTTGTTCAGAACTGGAATGTCTGTTCATTGGAATACGCAGGAGTACATCGATAATTATCCTTATCTTTCCACAGAGCTTGCAAAAAAAATCGTGGATCTGGGTGTAGTAGCGATTGGAATGGACTCCCTTTCGCCAGATGCAGTGGATAGTGGTGATGTGCATAATATTATCCTAGGTGCAGGTATAATTTCCATAGAAAATTTGAACAACCTAGATAAAATTACGCAAAAAAGATTTTTCTTCTCAGCGGCACCCCTGTTAATCGACAACGCAGAAGGTGGATTGACAAGGGCATATGGGATTATAGATTAAATTCTAATAGTGGCTCACCTGTAGGGGAGCTGGCGACGTAAGGAGACTGTTTTAGGTTGAGTTTCCTTTGGGCTCCCCTCTAGGGGAGCTGGCGCGGGTAGCGACTGAGGGGTTGTGCTTCAACTACAGCGAACTTACAAAATAATTATTATTATTTTAAATTTGATTATACTTATGACAGTTTTCACACATTAACTAAACAGTGAAAGCTCAACCCCTCCGCCTTCGGCACCTCCCCTACATGTGAGGCATTCAATATCTTGGCTCTGGGGTTGCACTTCACTCCACATAACAGAAAGGAAAAGTATGAAATTTCCACGGAATAGTAAATTACTAGAATATGCCAAAGATCTTAGAAAAAATATGACAAAAGAAGAACGAAAACTTTGGTACAATTATTTACGAGATAACAAATGTAAATTCAGGCGTCAAGAAATTATTGGAAACTACATAATAGACTTTTTCTCATATGGGTTAAATTTAGGAATTGAAATAGATGGGACCCAACATTATACAGAGTTAGTAGATAAAGATAAAGAAAGAACTAGATTTCTAAATAGTTTAAATATTGAAATAATTCGTTTTTCAAATAATGAGATAAATTTTGAATTTGATAATGTTTGTGAGAGTATTCATGCATTTATAGAACAATTGAAATCCTAATCCCCCCTACATGGGAGGCTTTCAATCACTTGGCTCCCCTCGAAGGGGAGCTGGCGACGTAAGGAGACTGATTTAGGTTAGGTTTCTTTGGGCTCCCCTGCAGGAGAGGCTTAAATCACTTGGCTCCCCTGTAGGGGAGCTGGCGCGGGTAGCGACTGAGGGGTTGAACTTCAAATGCACCAACTTACAAAAAAATGTTATTACTTTAAATTTAGTTAGACATACAACTTTATTTATCCATTAATTGCACATTGAAATTCCAACCCCTCCGCCTTCGGCACCTCCCCTACATGGGAGGATTTCAATCACTTGGCCCCCTCGTAGGGGAGCTGGCGACGTAAGGAGACTGAGGGGTTGCACTTCAACAATGCCATTTCTCAAAAGAATATAATAACTTTAAATTTGATTATATTTATGTCAGTATTCACACATTAATTGCACATTGAAAGCCCACCCCCCCGCCTTCGGCACCTCCCCTGCAGGGAAGGCTTTCAATTATTTGGCTCCCCTGTAGGGGAGCTGGCGCGGGTAGCGACTGAGGGGTTGAACTTCAA
>CAYUJY010000108.1:0-6773 GCA_964445145.1 uncultured Peptoniphilaceae bacterium
AAGTTTAAGGTTAGATGAAACTTGGATTGTAGAATTTACATTATTTATATCAATTTTATTTATGTTATCACTAATATTACTATGTTATTATAATTAAAATATTAACGTTAATTGGTGTACCTGGAATACCTGAACATCTTCCGAAATACACGTACAATTAGACCTCGGGGTATTGATTTATCTTACAACGACTACACATGCGCCTATCCACTTCAGAGAGCATGCTTTTAATTTATTAAAGCTCTCCAAAAAGATTTTTTACTTTTTACAATTCAGCCCACTTCTCCTCATTTTAATAACCCGAAGTTTTGATAAAAGTTTTGCTGAATATATACTTTCTAAATGAACTAACGACATAAAAATAACAGCTTGTATTATCTCAAGCTGTTATTTTTACTAATAATATGGACAATTTTCTTTCAAACAATGGGAATTATTCGGATAGTAGGTACATTTAATATTATCTCTACCTTCCATTTCCACTCCGTAATGCTCATTAATAAACCCTACTGCATTTTTCACTGCAGTGTAGGAATTTCTCTTACAACACCTCGGACCACCTATTTTTCCAATCTCCATAAGGGAATTGGCGGTAGTCATGTTGTTATCTCCCCAATGCTCCCTGCTAAGTGGTCCTGTTTCAGTGATTATGCTCATCGCCATACCTACACTGATGGCAGCACCGCATGCACCCCATAGTCCGCAGGATCCCCCGGGATATTCTGAACCTCTTTTTCTCATCTCAAGTAATGCACTTTCTAAATCTAGCTCCCCACCTGCATTTTTGTACGCTGCTATTATTGAAGAACCTACGAGGATGTGGTGCTCAGGTCCGTGCATGCTGATTAATTCCTCGTCGAACATCTCATCCATCAAATCCACGGGATTTTTAGATTTTGAGTTCATACAATGATTGTAAATTACTTCCATTTTTTCAATTCTTAACATTTAATTTCTCCCTGTTTAATTCTTCCATTTCATATACCTAAATCACAATGCTTATTTTCAGTCAAAAGCTCACCTAAGGACTTATAAAACTCCATTAAAGTCTCCTTGTTCAAGGAATAATAGTTCCATTTGCCGTCCTTACGACTATTTACTAGCTCTAAGTCATGAAGTATTTTCATATCATGGGAGAGGGTGGGTTGAGTTACATTAAATTTATCCATTAGCTCACATATACAAGTTTCTTCGCAGTTTACAATTTGAAGGATTTCAAACCGCTTTATATCAGAAATAGCTTTTAAAATATCAACGACTTTCTTTTTTTCCAATAGTACCACCACTAACTCAATTTTTGAATATTGAATACTTCGACGAATTGCAATATTCGTTCTTTAATTTTTTCCCTAACTTCCCTAGTTTTTTCTAAAACTTCTTCCTCGGTGCCAGTAAAGCTGGATGGATCTTCTAAGCTCCAGTTAAGTGTGGTCATAGCGCTCGGAAATACTGGGCATTGTTGTCCTGTGGCATCATCCCAAACAGTTACTACTATATCGTATTTTCTTCCTTCTCTGAGTAAATCAAAAGCAGAGTTCAAAGGATTATTTTCAATATCGAATCCTTCTTCCTTCATCACCTTTACAACGTAAGGATTAATTTTGGATTCTTTAGTTAGTTCATGGATTCCAGCACTTTCAGCAATAAACTTATCTTTACCAATTTCATTTAAATAAGTTTCAGCCATCTGACTCCTAGCAGAATTGTGGATGCATAAAAATAGTACTTTTAACAAAATTATCCTCCTACTTGGAATAAATTGCAATATATAAATAGAATATTTTCTATGTATTTTTTCATCATCAAATATTACCAACTAAGACATGATTTAAATACTTTTTTGCTATTTTCTGCATTTTAAATAACAATTCAACATCTGTTGCCGGCTCCTTATAGTTGTAATTTGGCGTGTACCTGGTTAGGTGAAGTGGAATATCAGGATTTATATCACTTAAGAATTTCACCTGTTCCTCTAATAATTCCATGTTATCTGAAATTCCAGGGACCACCAATGTCGTCACCTCTACGTTGGAGTGTTGCACCGCCAATTTAATTGTGTTTAGAGTAGTCTTAAGGTCTCCGCCCATATTTTTGTATCCTTCTTCAGAAAAACATTTTAAATCGATATTCCAAGCAGAAACATATGGCAATAATTTTAACAAATACTTTTCATTAATCTGTCCATTACTAACTAATACTGTTTCCAGATTATTTTCTTTCGCAAACTTTGCAGTATCATAAACATATTCAAATCCAACCAATGGCTCGTTATAGGTAAACGCAATGCCAATATTTCCCACATCTCTTTTGTTTTCTGCGATTTTTACTAGTTCTTCTGGAGAAACCACATAGGTTTTAAAATCAAACTCACCTGCCCTCGCTATTTCATGATTTTGGCAAAATGGGCATTTCATATTGCAACCAAATGTACCTGCAGATAAAATTAAACTTCCTGGTTTGTAATACGCGAGAGGTTTCTTTTCAATGGGGTCAAGTCCCAATGACAAAAGCTTTCCATAACTGATGGAAATAATTTGCCCATTGGAATTTTTCCTTGCATTGCAAAACCCAACATCCTGAAGTTGAATTTTGCAATATCTTGGACAAAGGTCACAAGTTATAAATTTATTCATGGCGAATCACTTCAAATCTTTCTAATTCGTAACTTTCATCTGGTCTTATTCCAGCTTTTTTAAGAGCTATTTCTACCTGTGTGCTAACATCATCTATGCCTTCTATATTAGGTAGTAGCAATCCCCTTCTATAGCCAGAACTCACGATTACTCCATATTTTTCTATATCCAATTCTGATATATCTTCTATACTCTCGGCTGGTTTTAGTACGTCTACGCTGATTTCTAAATTTTTAAGTTCATCCACCACTACTTCTGGAAATCTCGGGTCTTTAGTGGAAGCAGATATTGCATTATTTACTATTTCTTCTGCAATTGATTCCTTTGTAGGTCCAATTGTTCCTATGCAACCGCGTAATTCGCCATCTTTGTGCAAGGTTACGAAGGTTCCAGCCCTTTTCTCGAGCATTTCTTTTGGTAAATTTGAAGGTATAGAAATTTTCTTACCATTTTTTATATATTCTTCAATAGTATTCCTAGCTAGTAATATGTATGGATCTACTTTTTCAACCTCAAATCCCACTACTCCATAACCCACGCCGAAAGGTCCTTCATAGGAGTACTTTTCGCTGGTGAAGTTTGTTTTATCCAGCACTCCTGCTAGTATTTGAAATGATTTTAAACCACATTGTGCAGCTTTGTCCGTTATGTTTTTTGGCATTTTAAATAGCTCATCTAAGTTCCCATCTTCCAGTATTTCCATAACACTTTCATCAAATTCAGGCCCTTCTTTTTCATATCCATAGGGACCATCTTCTTTTAGAACATGGGATAAGTCGCCCGAAGCAATAAATACCGCGCGTCTTTCTAACTTGTCTATTGCCCCTTGAATAATTCGCCCCACCTTAAAGTGTTCTGCATCAGATAACCCAGACAAACCAATTATTACAACTTTAAAATCTCCATAATATTTATGAAGAAATCTTATTGGAATTAACGTGCCATGATCGAGTTCATTATCGTACAACTCAGAATATGCAAATAAGGAAGCATCTTCACTTTTTATTATCTCTTCTGCCATTTCAACATCTAAGTCCACTGATTCCTCTACAGTAAATACTCCAAATCGTTTTAGATTTCCAAGTGTAGAGTCACCATGCATTACATAAAATGCATCCCTAAACATGGGTGCATGGGGACTTGATATAATAATTGTTTCTGGTTTTAACTTAGCTATTTCACTACCCATTTTATCCATTGCATCGATTGTATCTTGAATCTTTTTTTCTTCACCTCTGCCCACTTCAGGTAAAATAATAGGTGGATGGGGAACAACGTATGCTTTCAATAACACAACAATCACCTTCCCTTTCATACTTCTATAATATCATATCTTTTAAACATTATAAGCTATAGGCAAAGCACCTATTGTAAAATATTATAATTATTCTAAATCGAAGATACTTTCGATAACTTAGATATGTTTATTGACGATAAAGCCAAAAGTACTTGGGACGGAAGATAAAATAACCACATCAATATTGCTGAAATTTCATATATTTTACTTCCATATGAAACAATATTAAATAAAAAGACATTGATATCACACAACAAAAATAAAATCATTCCAAACATTGCAAATCTTTTTGAAACATGAGGAAGATTTGACTTGAGAGCTAAATATGTAACGAAGATAATAAAAATAGTGTACATCGGCACCAAAATCGAAATGCTAAACATAATATTATCCATAAGATATTGAAAAATACTAATGAAAACTGCGATAATCCATATTATTAAAGGTAGCTTTATTCCACTTTTATACCTATGCATCCATGCAATATGTGCAAGACAAAATATTCCAATGCCAATAGCTATATAATTTCTTGTAAATAGTAGAAATATATCTGAAATTCCAGTTAAAATCAGGGCTGTTAACGTACTTGTACCATCTGCTTTACTGTGCCATAAATTTCTAGATGAAAGCACCAAAAATATACATAATAGAATGCCACAATATTTTAGTACAGAAGATAGATATGGCATAAAACCTGCTACGTCCATATACAAAAAGGAAATATAAAGTAAAAACTCAATAAACAAAATTATTTTTACAGAAATTTTCATTTGTATTCCCCCCCACTATCTAATATATTAATTATATGAATAAAAAAATAATAGTACAGGATAAATTGATTTCATTTTCAAATATAATTATTGCATTAGTATTGGTGATTGCACTAATTTCCATATCTGTGGTCTTTGTATTAAACTTTAGACCATTTTATTATGGCGAGATAAACTGGTTAGATATACCAAAAAACTCGGGTTTCACAACAGAAGAAATCAAACTAAATTACGATGCGCTAATAGATTACAATTCAGTTTTCTATAAGGGTGAGCTGGAATTTCCAACACTACCCATGTCTTCTACTGGCAAAATTCACTTTGAGGAAGTCAAAGTTATCTTCGTAGCATTACAAATTATGGCTTTTATAACTGGGTTTATGGGCATCGTATTAGCGATTTGGAAAATTAAGAAAAGTGAATTTAAGTTTCTAAAATTAGCATCAGTACTATCGATAATTTTACCACTAAGTACAAGTATATTGATTGCGGCTAATTGGAAATATGCTTTTGTAATGTTTCATAAAATATTTTTCAATAACGACTATTGGATTTTTAATCACACTACTGATCCAGTAATTACAATACTTCCAGAATCATTTTTTATGCATTCTGCAATATTTGTAGTGCTTTTAATACTCTTTGGAGCAGTTATTTATTATGTATTATACAAACATTTAAGAAATAAGGCATTAAAAAATAATAGCTATTAGTTGTATCTATACATCGTGTTATAATAACTCTATTAGGAGGATTTCCATGACATTAACATTTGAGAAAATTAGGGAAGCAAGAGAAAGAATATCGCCAAAAATTATTGAAACACCACTATTTAGGGCTAAAAATCTAGATAAATATTTAGGGTGTGAAGTTTATATTAAAGCTGAATGTATGCAATCTACAGGTTCTTTTAAGTTCCGAGGAGCCATGAATAAATCCCTTATGTTGACACCTGAAGAATTGCAAAAAGGAATTGTTACGGCATCATCAGGAAACCATGGTAGGGCTCTAGCATTTGCAGCTAAAATGCTGGAATCCAGTGCAATAGTAGTAGTTCCTGACACCACCCCTGCTATAAAAGTAAATGCCATTAAGGACCTTGGAGCAGAGGTTGTACTAAGTGAAACTTCCGCAAGATTTATTGCAGCTGAAAAAATTTCTGAAGAAACTGGCGCAACCTATATACATCCATATAATGATTACGATGTAATGGCTGGTCAAGGCACAATAGGCTTAGAAATTATGGCTCAACAACCAGATTTGGATATAGTAATAATTCCCACTAGCGGTGGTGGATTAATCGGTGGTGCCTCAACGGCAATAAAAAATATTGCACCTAATGTGAAAATATATGGTGCAGAGCCTTCACAACTACCTCGCTACACTGTTAGCCTAAAGGAAGGAAAACCTACTGCTGTGGAACAAAAGCCTACAAAAGCTGATGCCCTAGTTTCACAACGACCAGGTGATAAATGTTTCCCATACGTACAAGAGAACGTAGATGGATTTCTAGACGTTGATGATGATTATATGTTTAGAGGTATGAAACTCTTGTTAACAGAGGGAAAGGTACTGGGCGAGCCATCTGGATGTATAGGTATAGGAGCAGTATTGCAAGGTTTGATTAAGTTTAAAGAAACCGACAAAGTATGCTTTGTAATAACAGGCGGTAATGTTGGCTTAGAACAACTCGAAGAATTAGAGGAAGTTTAATATGGAGTTTGTAAGCAGTGAGTTTACACCTAGAGGTCACTATTCTTCGGGAGTAATTAGTGGCAACACACTTTACATCTCCGGACAAACCTCTAGCGACCCAGATAGGAACGGATTTCCTGCAGAAGGCGGGATAAATTCCGAAATGAAAATGGCATTCAAAAAAGTTGAAAGTGTTTTGAAGGCAGCAGGAATTACCAAAAATCACGTAGTAATGTGCAAAATCTATATAACTTCCATGGATTACTGGGACATTGCAGATTTTGAATTCAAAGAGTACTTTAAAGAACATAAACCAGCTAGAATCGTAGTTCCAATAGGAATGTTAAGTAAAGGCTGCAACGTAGAGTTAGAAGTTAT
>CAYUJY010000109.1:0-6745 GCA_964445145.1 uncultured Peptoniphilaceae bacterium
TAGGCGGTCCCTCATAAAAAATATAGGAAGGACTATCTTCTCTTTCTGAAATAGACAAGTGTAATAAGTCTATATCCTTCCAATATTTGATGATTTCTTTTTCACGCTCATCCACGTGTTGTTCAGACAATTCTTTTAATAATGCCAAAGAATAACTCCTCCTATCAATCTATAAAATAAATTCTATTATCGTTAAAAAAACTCCTATTGGAATAGGAGTTTTTCATCCATAATTAACTAACTTATATTATAGTTTATTATGTCTAATTTATCAAAGTTTTTTAATATATTATTTTTCACTGGAACATTGTTCCAAGGCTTTATTCTTGTCAGCTAAATCTTTAAAGCTAACCGATTCGAAAAGTCTCTTTATTTCTGACTGAATTATAAACAATTCATTGTGGACCGAACAGTATCCAGGAGTTGCCTCACACGCTTCCGGATTTATCAAGCATGTATTTATTAGTATATCTCCAGCTATGGACTTATACACATCATACAAAGTTAAATCCGCAGGATCCTTCGCCAAAACATATCCACCGTGCGCACCTCTAATGGAACTCAATATTCCATCTAACATTAGCTTTCTTAAAATTCTATAAGTGAAACGTTCGGGTATCGACAGTTTTTCCGACAATTCCGTCGCAACTAACTTTGTACCCGGAGGACTTGATGAAAATTTCAAAATAATCCTATTTGCATAGTCATTTTCAAGTGTTAATCTCACTTTTAAACCCCCTAATAATATTTTTTGCCACTACGTATGCGCTGGACCAAGCCCACTGGAGATTGTATCCTCCACAGTCACCATCAACATCCAGTACTTCGCCTATGAAGTATATGTTATCTGATACCTTTGATTCCAGAGTTTTATTGTCTACCTCAAGGGTATTTACGCCGCCTATTGTAGCTTGGGCATCACCAAAGCCCTTATAGCCGACAATGTCAACTCTAAAATCGCTCAACACATCTACTATATTCTCCAAAATATCTCTATCTTGTAAATTGGAAATTATGTATTTTGATTTTAATATCTCCGATACAGGAATGTGAAGCTTTTTATTTACTAAACCTAAAAGTATTTCATTGAGTCCATAACTTTGATGCATATTAGCAATATGAAGCTTCTTACTTATTATACTACTTAAATCATATTTATCAATACCTACTAGATTTACCCCAATACTTACCCTCTTATTTTCATTCAAAGCTTTTATTGCCGTTCTCGATAAGTCTAAAATAGCTGGACCAGAAAGGCCATAGTCAGTAAAAAGTACATCTCCAAATTTTTCACCACAAAATTTATCATCTACATAAATTGAAGCAGAACTATCAACTCTAACTCCCGAAAGGGATTTTATCCTAGAATAGGAGCTTTTAAGCTGAACGATTGTAGGCTGTGGCTCTATTATGGTGTGTCCCAGTTCCCTAGCAATTCTATAGCCTATACCGTCGGAGCCAGTGGAAGGTAGTGCCATTCCTCCTGTTGCTATGATTACAGAATCAGCAATGTATTCCTTGTTTCCTATAATTTTATATTTTCCTTTATGATTTATAACCTTGTCGATTTTTTCTTCGGTGATTACATTTACCCCATTTAGCTCCATATGAAGTCTAAGCATATCTTGTACAGTTGAGGCTTGGTATGAAAGAGGAAATAGCTTTCCATTTTTTTCTTCTGCTGGAAAAATTCCAATTGACTTTAACAACTCAATAGTCGCATCACCGTCTAGTTGCTCGATAATATGCATGGGAAAATTACTATTAGAGCTGTGAAAATTTTCAAATTTAACGGACCGATTTGTGTAATTACATCTTCCATTTCCTGTAACTAATAGTTTTTTTCCAACCTTGTCATTTCGTTCTAATATGGTAACATTTGTCGAAGGATTCTCCCTCTTTATTAGTATGGAACAGAGCATTCCCGATGCTCCGCCCCCAATTATATATATATTCATCAATCTACGCTCTTTAACGCCTCCACCATGTCTATTTTCTTTAGCTTAATATGCATTAATACCATTACTATCATCGAGAATACCAAGGTTAAAACAGCAGATAATCCAAAGGATAGTAAGTGGTTTGGATCTCCAAATTTCACATTTACTGGTGCAAATTCTGCAAGTACGAACTCCACTAGGGATACTCCAAGCAGTAGTCCCATAATTATCCCTATCAAAGCCAATACAAAGGTTTCCTTATATACATATTCCGTTAGCTCCAATGGATGGAATCCCAGTACTTTCATAGTTGATAGCTCACGAATTCTCTCTGAAATATTTATATTAGTCAAATTGTACAGTACCACCAATGCCAGTAACATGGATATCAATACGATAATAATTATTACGACATCTATGGAATCAATCGTGGACCTTAGATTATCCTTTGCAGATTCATTGGAAATTACACTTATAATATCCTTGTTATCCAATAGATACTCCGTAGTTTTTCCAATGTCCTTTTCTTCGTCATTCTTTAAAACTGTCAATACACCGGTTTGAAGTGGAGTAACACCTGTTAATTTATCGTAATATGATTTTGATAAATAAATTGTATGTCCAACATAATTTTCCGCAATGTCAGTTATCGTTGCAGTTACATCCTTGTCCTCTAATTCCAAAACTATAGTTGAGCCGACTTTGACATCCATTAACTTTGCAAGCTTTTCGGTTATGATAATACCAGAATCACCTATGTTTAATATCTCGTTGGAGTTTGGATTTCGCAAGACCATAACTTCATCTAGTCTATTCTCCATATCCACAATCAGCAACACGTCCTGTGTACTTTGCTTTGGTATTTCTAATTTTAACAAATCCTGTAGTATGGGAACAATTTTTACAACATTGTCATTCTTGAGTACATAATCTCCTAAAGCTCTGGATTCGTCAATGGTTGGTTCCTCTTTGTACACTACGGATATATCATACTTTATAATCTCGTCATATTGTAATGTTAGAACCTTGCTTATTGAAAACTTCATCCCAAAACCTAGCATCAATAAGCCCATACATCCTGCCACACCAAGTATCGTCATAAGCATACGACTTTTGTACCTGAAAATATTTCTTGCAGTCAGTTTATTTTTAAATCCTAAGTTGTTCCATATTGGCTTTATTCTTTCTAGGAAAATTCTGGAGCCAGCTTTTGGTGCCTTTGGCCTCAATAAGGATGCCGTATTTTCACGTAAGGTGTTGCTAACTGCTAAGTAAGCAGAAAGTGTTGTAGTTAACAAGGCCATAATTACACTAACAACTAGCAATTCTTTTATTATTAAATCAGAAAGTAAACCAAATACCATTCCCTGGTTGTATATACCATAAATCATTGGTCCTAGATATTGTTGTCCTATAAACGAGCCTATAATGGCACCTAAAACACCTGATATACCACCAAATATCATGAACTTCGAAGCAATAACACCATTTGAATATCCCAGCCCCTTATAGGTTCCAATTAAGGTTCTTCTTTCATCAATCATTCTAGTCATGGTGGTCAAGGCTACAAGCAGAGCTATGGTCAATGCTAAGGTTGAAAATATTATGGTTAATATATTCAAGCTCTTGGGGGCGCCATGAACCGTGTGATATGTCGTGTTGGAATTTCTCGAATTAATCATGAATGTGGGTTGTTTTAATTTGTTTAAATCATCCTTTGCTTTATCAAGGTCTATTTGTCCCTTGTCTAAATCAACCCTAGCTTCTGCTGACTTCTCCTCAAAGGTTTTGAGTCCATCCTGGTATTCCTGTTCACCTTCAGCTATTTTTATCCTAGCGTCTTCTAGGGTTCTTTCAGCCTTGGCTACTTCTTCCTTCATGGTCTGTTCTGCATCTGAAACTTCTTTAACCCCATCAGCATGTTTTACTTCGGCATCTTTTAGTTCCTGTTCCTTTTCATCCAGAGTATTTTCTGCATCCTTTAGCTTCTTTTCACCATCGGCAAACTCAGCCTTTGCGTCATCTAGTTCGATTTTAGCATCATCAAGCTTCTTCTTCGCATCAGCTAGTTCAACCTCAGCTTCCTCAATATAAGAATCTGCACCCATGAGAACATATTGATTTTCATTACCTTCTTTTTTGATTCTAGCAATTGTAGACAGTTCTTGCTCAACTATTGCAAGCTCAGATTGAAGTGTCGCCTTATTACTTTCTTCCTTTGCTAAATATCCCTCAAGCTGATTGATCCTTGTCTTTAAATCCGCATCTTCAGATAAAGAATCTAGTTCTTCTTTGTTATAAGCTATCTGGGATTTGTAATTTTTTATATTTATATCAATTTCCGAAATTTTACCATTTATACTTGCTTTTTGGTTTATAAAATCTTGTTCAAAGTTGAGTTTGGACCTGTCATTTCCCTTCTCCCACTCCCGTCCTACACGTACCTTTTCTTTAAAGTCATCCAGTTCCTTTTTTCCATCTGCATATAGTTTATAGTTGTCGTCGTATTTCTTCTCACCATCGGTAAGCTTTACCCTAGCATCCTCTAGCTCACCTTTTTTTTCATTTAATTCCTTACGAGCATCGGCAATTTTTGTTTTGCCGTCTTCAATTTCCACCAATGCATCTGCCAGCTTTTTCTTAGCATCAGCAATTTCCCTGTTGCCTTTTTCAACTTCGTTACGGAGCTTTATTACTCCATCATCGTATTCGCGCTTCCCCTCATTTAGCTTAATGCGCGCGTCGACTAATTCCTGTTCTGCATCTTTTAACTTCTTATTTGCATCGTCAATATCTTTTTGTGCATCATCAATTTTTTCCATGGCTTCATCCCGGATAGTAGCTAATCTTTCCTTCGGTCTATCAGAAAATGACGATTTTAATTGTTGAATTTCCGTATCCACATATGAAACATACTTGTCTGAAAAGCTATCAGATTCTTCCGTTCCCACCAGTAAAATTCTCGCCTTTGAAAAATAGTCCACGTCAAATGCGTTTTTTGTCACTATGGCATAGGAATTTAATGTCCCACTTCCAATATTGGAGGCTTCTTTTACGTTTTCTTCTAAATAATCTGAGGATCTAACAAATCCCACAACTTTAAATGTATTTTGTTTGAGTTCTTCAATATCTTCCGAATGCTCTTTATCTACAAAGCTAATGGATTCACCCAGCTTGACTTTATCATTAAAGTAGTCATAGCCTAGAACTATTTCATCCATGGCAGATGGTAATACTCCCTCGATAACCAGTGGAATATTAATTCTTTCGTTTAAAGATTCCACGCGAACTATTTCAGAACCAGTGGACATAAATAAGTCTACGGAGTTAGACATTTCAAAATCTCGAACCTGAGGTAAAATATCCAACAATACTTCATCCCTCTCGTCGAGTCCCAAGGTAGACACAATATTAATATCTTCAAGATTAGTTTCCCTATAAAATTGTTCAGGAATTACTGACAATAAATTCGTAGCCATGTATAATCCATTAAATGCAATCATACTAATAAAGAGAAGAGCCATAATGGAAAAAAATCTTCCCTTGTTGCTACTTATTTCTCTAAATATATCTTTTCTTGCAGACTTCATGTTACCACTCTATCAAATCTACTGAAATAGGGTTTGAATTTATTTCTAAATTTCTCACCTTAGCATCATTTATTTCGATAAGTCTATCAGCCATTGGAGCTATTGCTTTGTTATGGGTTATTACGACAACATTTGCACCAAAATCCTTCGTGGTGCTTTGAAGAAGCTTTAGTATTTGCTTGCCCGTATTATAGTCCAGCGCGCCCGTTGGCTCATCGCAGAGTAAAAGCTTTGGATTCTTTGCAATGGCCCTTGCAATGGCTGCCCTTTGTTGTTCTCCACCTGATAGCTGGGAAGGAAAATTACTCATTCTATCCTTTAGGCCAACTGCTTCCAGGACTTCCTTGGCATTCAATGGATTTTTACTAATTTCAGTTGCTAGCTCAACATTCTCTAAGGTTGTCAAATTGGGAACCAAATTATAGAATTGAAAAACAAATCCTACATCATGCCTTCTGTAGTTAGTAAGCTCCTTGTCGCTATATTTCGCTATATTTTGTCCATCTATAACAATACTTCCCTTATCTGCCTTGTCCATCCCACCTAAAATATTTAGTAAGGTTGACTTTCCGGCACCAGAAGGTCCTACTATTACATTAAATTCGCTTTTTTCCATATCAAAAGTAATACCATTATTTGCAATAATAGTCGTATCACCCATTTGGTAATATTTATATAAATCTTTTATTTCTACAAAAGCCATATTTCTCCAATCCTTTAAAATTATAATCAAAATTATAATTTTTCAAATAATTTCAACTTGTCAATATGATTATACCTTAAAAGAACACCCATTCCAACAAAGTTTCAACTACAGTATCAATTGTTCATAAAAATTTTGTTTGAATTATAAAATAGAAAAATTAATAAAAACAAATATTATTTATATACTTATTGTATAATTTGTGTTTAAGAAAATCATTTATGGTTATAATACTATTAGAACATATTGATACTAATTATCAATTGTAGAAATGATACGAGAAATCGATAGAATAATTAAATCAAAAGGAGAAATAATAATGACATTTAAATTAGAAGACTTAAAATATGATTACAATGCACTGGAAGAAGTAATTGATGTTGAAACTATGAAAATTCACCACGGAAAGCATCACCAAGCATACGTTGACAACCTAAATAAGGCTGTTGATGGAACAGAGTTTGCGAACCTTTCATTAGAAGAATTGCTAACAAGTTTGGATAAATTACCTG
>CAYUJY010000110.1:0-6604 GCA_964445145.1 uncultured Peptoniphilaceae bacterium
AATTACTGAACAAATATCCTAGTAAAATTGAGAGGGTTGTAGCTGATTCTGGCTACTACATATATCACTCAGAAGGGAAGAAATAGCAAGTTGTATTTAAAATAGAGGCAAGGGTTTATACCTATATTTTTTTATAAAGCCTGTGTGGGCAAACTGTGGGCTCTTATCTTAAGGTTTTTCTTCACTTATTATATTCTTAATGGATAGGGCAACTTCATAGGCTACATTTGCAGTAACTGCATTTCCAGCCTGCTTATATAATTGAGAATCAGAGTTTAAATCCTTAATCTTATCAAAGAGTTCATCTGGGAAACCTTGAAGCCTGAAACATTCTCTTGGAGTAAGCCTTCTAATCCTATAGTTCTCTGTTAAAGTTCCCTGCATACAGGAAGTATCAAGGGTTTGTGCTACACCTTTTCCAACTCTTCCTCTTCTTGTTTTACTATTTGGATAGGCAAGGCTGATGCCATCTCCAAGACCAGCCTCATCATAACCTTTTTTAGTTCCATTTCTAACCTTGATTGTAGGACTTTCTAAAACCGCACTATTAGAAGCTGTTCGATTTACGATGCCTGCAGTATACCTAGAAGTTATACACCTTGAGTTCTTAGTAATTTTGGTTTTTTTAGAAGATTGGTCAATAAAATAAAGGCCAGTTTTACCTCCCCAACCACCGCCATTTCCAGTAAGGGTACAGGATATTCCTTTAGGGTCAAGTATCCTATTTCCTTGACAGCCTCCTACAACTTGCTTAATAGCTGATTGGTTTTCTCCTGTGATAGGTAATATTTCTCGTCTACCTCTGCTTCTAAGATATCCAATAAGGAATACTCTCTCTCGATTTTGGGGGACTCCAAAGTCTTTAGAGTTAAGCACTTGCCAGATTCCATCATACCCAGCTTGGGATATTTGATGGAGATACTCTGTAAAGTCGAATCCTCTATGACTTGATAAAAGTCCTTTAACATTTTCAAGGACAAGGTATGTGGGTTTATCTTTTTCATCTTTGCCCTTGAGGAGTTCAATGAGTTTAAAAAAGAGACCACTTCGGTCTCCTGATAATCCCTTTCTTGCTCCTGCAATTGAAACATCCTGACAAGGTGTTCCTCCACACCAAATATCTGTGTAGGGGATGTCTTCAGATTTGATTGTATTAATGTCATCTCTATACCATTCCCCCTCAGTATTAAATATGGCTCTATAAGATTTAACAGCATATTTATCATTCTCACAAAAACCTATACATTTAAAACCTGCTTGTTCAAAGCCTAATCTAAAGCCACCAACACCTGCAAAGAAGTCTATAAAGGTTAATTCTTTATTCTTATTCATTTGGAATACCTTCGACATCTTTATATCTATAACGGGCACCATCCCGTAGAAGAAATACACTATCGGAACTACCAACTTGTTCAATATATCTTTTTACAATTACATCAGTATATTTTTCATCTAGTTCTATAGTGTTGCATATTCTATCTGTTTGCTCGCAGGCAATAAGGGTAGAACCCGAGCCGCCAAATGGATCAAGTATAATAGAATTAGTTAAACTTGAATTTAAAATAGGGTATGCTACAAGTGCTACTGGTTTCATTGTTGGGTGATCCTTGTTTTTCTTAGGCTTTTCAAATTCCCATATAGTTGTTTGCTTTCTGTCGGAATACCAGTTGTGCTTACCTTTCTTTTTCCAGCCAAAGAGAACAGGCTCATGTTGCCACTGGTAAGGAGACCGTCCTAAAACAAGGGATCCTTTTTTCCAGATACAAGTTCCAGATAAATAAAAACCAGCATCTGAGAAAGCTTTCCTAAAATTAAGTCCTTCAGTATCAGCATGGAAAACATAGATAGAGGCATCCCTAGCCATAGCAGTTTCCATTCCTTGAAAAGAAGAAAGGAGGAAGTCGTAGAAGGCTTGGTTTTCCATATTATCATTTTTAATCTTTCCAGCACTTCCTTCATAGTTAACATTATAGGGTGGATCTGTTACTGTTAAGTTAGCAAGTTTTCCATCCATTAATATCTCATAGGATTCCTTCTTAGTAGAATCACCATAATACTAATTGGATTTTATTTCTTTTACAACATTCAAGAATCCAATGAATATTTGTCGTATCTTAACGAAAGATGGGAGCTAGATATTAATAAAGCTGATGTAAAATCGGCTAATATTAAAACAAAATCAGATTGGCACAGCGAACAATACATATTATTTAAGGCTAAGGCCACTCTTGATTTTACTTCTGATATTGGGAGTATTGAGTTTAAGGAATTTCATGATATTTTAGATTTGAGTTTCAAGGAAAGAATTAATGTTACTGAGATTAAATATTTGCAAAAGTATACTTTATATCAACCGGAGCCACAGTGGTACGGACCATTGAGGGATGATTTATATGTGGTTTTGATGAATGATGGGAATTTGTATATAATTGAGTGTAGAAATATTGCTAGTATAGAATAAATACATTGGGGTAACTCGGAGTTTTCCTAAAGCCGATAAGAGGCGTTTGATAGATATATTTATTTTGTTTATGTGAAATATATACTCGGAGCATTACGGCGAATGCTCGCTACGTTTTTTAGTATTATGGGGATGGCTTAAAATCTAGGAGTGAATTTCCATGCATAGATGTATTATTCGTAATGGGGCGTCCAGTAGGGCCGCCCTCTACAGTTTAAGTATCCTGTATATCCACTTGCTACACTAGATAACCCAACAAAAAACCAAGGACAAAGCTTTACGCTTCGTCCTTGGTTTTGTCTTTCTGCATTTTTCTAATTTCGTCTGTCAGCTCTTTTATGCTGTTGTCCAGCCTGATGAGCAGATATAGGGAAATTACAATGGGAAAGCCTACTTCTGAAATAAGTTTCAGCTCATCCATCTATAAAACCTCCTTTAAATAAACGCAGTTTTTGTTTGTTCTATCACATATGCTCCTTTTATCTCAGCAAGGCCTTGGCCTTTATTGTCGAAACAATCTGCAGCGATAATTGCTTGCATATTTGTAGTGATAGTAGTTTCGTCGATGTCTGCCTTTGGATCGTCTAGGGAAATGGTAAGTTTATTTCCTCCGTTATCCAGAAACTCTAAATACAATCTTTTAGTATCCATTTTTCACCTCCTTCTATACATTTTCCACTCTCGATTAAGCGTTAATTACGCTGGTAACGACCTTCTTCACGTTCAGTACTGGTTTTGTAGACAGTGCGTTTACTGCAGTTCCTACGGCGTGTAGGGAATCATCGTTCGCATCTGGTTTGATGTTAGAGAAGGTTTTAGCCTTTACTCTTTGCTTGCCATCGACCATGCCGTTGTCATGCTCCAGCCTAAGTTGAGTTTTTTCAACCATTGAAGTTGCCATTAATATCACCTCCTTACACTTGTAAATAGGTTTAAGGAACAAATTTATTTCCTTGGAGTTATACATAAAGTGATTAAAAATGTCTGCTGCTTTTAAAAAGTCTCAAATAATTGTATGGACTTTTAACAAAAGGGTTACGAAAATCACAGAAAGTTAATAAAACTCCACCTTTTAAAAGTTTTTTAAAAGAATGTATTATCCATAGGAAAGGAGGAGCTATGGACAATATTAAAGAATTGGCTTTAAGGGGTAAAACTGGTGACGAATATGCAAAGGTAGAGTTGATAGAGCTACTCAAACCCATCAGAAAGTATTTAGTGGGTAGATATTCAAGCCCAGCTGACAGGGATGACGACGAACAGGAGCTGGTGATTGTTTTACTAAATTCACTTTCAACCTATGATGAGAATGAAGCTAGCTTCCAGTGGTATGTGAAGCAAAAATCCAAGTACCATATACTAGCTAAGTTCAAAAGAAAGACGGAGGTACTATTAGAAGATGAATTATCAGATGTCACACCCGTAATGGAAACCATCATTGATGAAAGTGTAGATGTGGAATTGGATATTCTAAACAAGGAGTTAAATGAGTTTTTGATTAAATGTATTGGAGAGCTATCCAAATTACAAAAAGACATAATAATTCTAAAGTTCTATGAATTTAAAACTGGTGTTGAGATTTCAAAGATACTAAATGTAAGTGAAGCTACTGTATCTAGGGAGCTAAAAAGGGGACTTAAAAAACTGAGGAGGAAGCTAAATGATTATAGATAAACGACCAATTAAATATAATTTTTCTAGAAGGCATGAAAAAATAAAGTATATCGTCATACACGACACGGGAAATAGTAGATTTGGAGCTGGAGCGATTGCCCATTACAAGTACTTCAACTCAGGCAACAAAAATGCAAGTGCCCACTATTTTGTAGATGACAAAAACATTGTGGAAACAGTGGAGGTTAGTTTAGCTGCATGGCATTGTGGTGATGGTAAGGGCAAGCGTGGAATCACTAATCAAAATTCCATTGGGATAGAAATTTGTGTAAATTCAGATTCAGATTTTAACATGGCGAAATTGCAAGCCATAGAGCTAATTAGATTTCTGATGGATTCCTATAATATAGAAAAGAAAAATGTAGTTAGACATTACGATGCGAGTCGCAAAACCTGTCCAGCAGCGATGAGCGCTGATTCATGGGCAATGTGGGAAGAATTTTGGACAAAAATTTAATTTTGAAAAAACTATTTAAAAAGAACATATGTTCTGATATAATGTTTTCAGGAGGTAATTTATGGTTGAATTAATAGAAAGAAAAATAGTTGCAATGATTCCCAAATATACTAAAATAGGTGATATCACCGAGGTTTATACTCTAGATGGGGAAGTGTTTGAGTACGAGAGGTCCCTAAGAACATTTTTAAGAAAACTGTTTTATTTCTATACTGTGGATTACATAACGCTGAAAAATAAATTTAGACATTTGGGAATATATCAAAATGTCCCCATCGTTTTGAAGGACAACGTGTTTATGAAAATCAAGGTTAGAAAGCCACTTACAAAGAGTGATGGGGCCTTCGGCTATGTAAACATTGAATATGTAAAAAATATACTAAATGGAGAAAATCATACTACTGTTGAGCTTAATAATGGTATGAAGATTGAAACTATGAGTTCTTTTTCTACATTATCGAAAAATTACATGATAGCCCGCAGTGTAGATTTAAAAAAATTAGAAAAATCAGCATCGAATGGTTGATGCTGATTTTTGTTTGTTGAATCTATAACCCCTCCGCCCTCCGGGCTCTTTTCTCGACATGCTTGTAATTAATGCCTGTCTCTATTAGTAAACTCTTGATATCACTTCTTCGTTGTTAGGGTAAATCGGAGTTTACCTACTACTAAGGGTAGCACTTATTAAAATGCAAAGTTTCCGTTTTTAAATATTGTAAATTCCGTTCCGTCTTCTTCCACACCAATTATGGATAAGTCGGAGCTTCCAACCATGAAATCCACATGGATCATTGAGTCATTTAGTCCAGCGCCTTCTAGTTCATCATCTGCTAATTCTGCTCCGCCAACTACGCTGGTAGGATAAGCCTTACCTAGTGCGAAATGGCAGCTGGCATTTTCATCAAATAGGGTGTTGAAGAAAATTGTCTTTGCATTTGAAATCGGCGAATCATATGGCACTAGGGCTACTTCTCCCAGATGTTTTGCACCTTCGTCCATTTCTAACATATCTTTTAGGGCTTCTTCATTTTCACTGGCTGAATATTTTACTACCTTTCCATCTTCAAATGTTAAATCAATGTCCTTAATCAATTTTCCGTTGTGACTAAGGGGCATGGTGGATATTAATCTGCCATGGGTTCCGAATTTATTAGGTGCAGTGAAAACTTCCTCCGTTGGCATATTTGGAATAAACCTTGTTCCATCGGCGTTTTTTGCATCTGCTGCATGCCATATGTGATTTTTTGGCATGGCTACATATAAATCTGTTCCATTTGCTGACTTGTATTTCAATCCCACAAATTGTTTTTCGTTCATGGTTTTTGCATGCTTAGTCATGGTATCTAGGTGTTCTTCCCATGCCTTTACTGCATCTCCATCCTCGCTAACACGCACAAATTTAAAAATCTCATCCCACAATTTATCCACTGCAGCTTCTTTTTCCAGTTTCGGATATACTTTTTCTGCCCAGCTCACGGAAGGAACTGCCACTACTATCCAAGATACTATATCATTCATGGTGTATTTCATTAAATGTTTTGTGGCATTAAGTCTAGTTTTTGAAGCTAATTTTATTCTTTCTGGGTTTACGTCCTTTAATAGCTCAGGATTTTCAGAATGGATTGCAATTAGTGTTGCTCCTCTTTTATATAGGGCTTCTGATTCCATTACCTTATAATCTTCAAAGGTTCCTAGCACTTCTTCAGATGCGTTTAGATAGGTTTGTTGTGTAACGTAATCGTCGTTCCATTTCACCACAACCTCGTCCGCTCCTCTTTCGTAGGCATATTTTGTAAGCTTTCTCACAAAGGGTGCAGAATCTACTGAACCTCTAATCAAAACTGGTTTACCTGGTTGTACATTTGCACCGAACTCTACAATGAGTCTTGCATATTCATCTAATAGTTTTTCAAAATTTCTCATAACTACCTCCGTTTCTGAATATACCCATTTTTAATGTCAACCACAAATGAATTTGTCCATAAAAATATCAAAACATTAGCTAGAAAATA
>CAYUJY010000111.1:0-6591 GCA_964445145.1 uncultured Peptoniphilaceae bacterium
ATTTGTTTAGTCCATAGAGCTTTGTTGTACTTCACATCAGTTGGATTAGATGAATATCCGAAACCTATCATGTCTGGTGCGTAGCAATGTGCTACTTCTGCAACCTTAGGTAGAACTAGTCTCCAGTTTGCATATGCCGATACCCCTGGTCCTGAACCATGGATAAATATTAGTGGAAAACCTTCACCTTGTTCTAAATAATTTGTTGTAAACTCACCTGTTTGTACGCTGTTTTGAATTTCTGGTCTGCTCAATTTGTCCTCCTTTAGTTTGTTATCAAGTTAAATCGTTTAAGAATCTTTCGTTTAGTTCTTTCGTATAATAGAAGACTCCTTCTCCTGCTCTGTCTGCTGTCCACTCTCTAAGTGGTACATCTGGGAAGCATTCGTATCCGCCTGCATATGTTTCTACACGGTTTCCTGATGGGTCAAAGAAATAAATAGTTTGTCCCCTAGTAATTCCATGTCTCATTGGGCCTGCGTCAATCTTAATGTTGTATCTAGCCATAATATCAGCTGCTCTACCAATATCGTTCCAGCTATTTAGATGGAATGAAAAATGGTGAAGTTTGCCTGGTTCTGGGAAATTAAGAAGTGCAATGTCATGACCTCTTGTATTACAGCTTAACCATGTTGCAATATATGCTTCCTTGTCTTCTGTATAAAGAACTTCAGTAATAGCTAATCCCAAAACATCAGTAAACCATTTTACTGTTTCACCTTGGTTTGGTCCTGCTAATAATGCATGGTCGAAACATGTAGCTTCCATGCCCACTGGCTCTTCATCCCATATGTATGGGTTTAATATCATAGGGTGTTGTTCTGCAAGTTCAACTTCATGATAAATTCCGATGTTGTGTCCGTTTGGAACCTTAAACATATGAATTGTACCAAATCCTGGTTGGTCAGTTACCTCATATTTTTCATATCCGTATGCTTCGTTCTTTTTAATAATATCATTTACTGTTTCTTCAGAGTCAGCTTTAAAACACATGAAATCGATTCCAGGTGAATCAGCCTCTCTAATTACTACTGAATGATGATCGAACTCGTCATATCCCTTGAACATTACTCTATCTTCTCCGAATGCTCCAACATGAGTTAAACCTACTCTGTCCCTATAGAACTGAATACTTTCTTCCAAATCCAATACTCTAACTTGGATCAATCCTGATCTCAATAGTCCTGTAATAGCCATTATGCTACCTCCTCAAATATTTATATTACAAGCTACTTCTTAAGTCCCACATATTCGATTTTCATATCGGTGGTGGGAAATACTCTGCAGCCTAAATAATATCCACTTTTTCTATCTTCTTCTGGCACATGTAGAGCGCTCATTTTCTTTGTAGTAAACTCTCCTTCGAGAACTTTGATTCTACAAATACCACAGCCTCCTCCACAACAACCATTCATGTTGTGATTTTGGTCTACTTTGCCCACAGCCTTGACTATATGCTCGCCAGGCACTAAATCTATGCAAATGTTTTCATTTTCAATAAATATTTTTAATTTTTCCATGATTCCTCTCAGTTCGTGCTACACTGTAGCACTATGTGCAGTTTTCTTATTTGTATGATTTAAGTATAGATAGTGTTGAATATTTTGTCAACATATATTTTGAAATATTATTTTTATTTATATTATTTGATTATGTAGTAGGCTAGTTATGTTGTTCTGACGTAAATATTAAGTTTTCAAGGTTCCACGTTCCGCGTCCCCCATTTTTTCGGAAGGGGCATGACTTGCACGCCCCACCCATAGAGGCTATTACAATATCCGATAATGTAGGAATAATGTAATTCAGAAATAATAGAAGCTTATTGATGCATGGAGAGTATCACTTCCATTATTTTCATTTCGTTTGTGCTATATAGTCGCACGTTGTTCTGTTTTGTGCTTAGGTAAAATATAACATAGTCTTAATTTCTTGTAAAGCATAGTTTATTTTTTGTTTTATATAGTTTTAGTGATTTATAAATATATATAAATTTTGACATTAAAAATCGAGAAATTAATTTCTCGATTAGTAGTTGCATATTAAAAAAAAATTTTTTCGATCTCCTCTTTGGCAGTATATAGGTCTTTTACAATCTCTTCTTCATTGTATTCTGTCCTTCTAAAGTACGGAAGACTCAAGCTGATTGCAAACATGCCTTTACCTTGTTTGTTCCTAATAGATACACCTAAGCAATAGAGTTCATCTTGATTTTCCCTATCATCAACAGCATATCCCCTTTCCCTCGTAAGGTTGATATCCTCAATTAATTTATCAAAGTCGGTAATGGTATGTTCAGTGTATTGTTTTAAACCATTTTCTTTAGAATACTTGTAAATCTCTGCATTATCCCTCGTTGCTAGTATTGATTTTCCAACACCTGTACAATGTAATGGCATTGATGAGCCAACTCCTGAATACACACGGATTGATTTCGTGCTTTCAATCTTTTCTAAGTAAAATACTTCGTTTTCTGTAGCTATGACAAAATGCAGAGTTTCTTCATATTTTTTTGCTATTTTCTCCAAATAAGGCTTTGCGAACTCGATAATAGCGTCATTTTTAATACCTTCATCAGCCAAGGATTTTATTTTATAAGTAAGGTGATATTCGCCACCTTTTTCGCTGTTAAATATATATCCCATAGCTTCGATAGTTTTTAATAATCCAAAAACTGTAGATTTACTTAAATCCATTTCTCTAGCTAGCTCGGTTACTCCAACACCATTTCTTTCTGCAATTTTTTCTATGATTGTCAGGGCTCTCACCACTGATTGAATATTTTTTTGTGCCATTCATATTTCTCCTAAATCTGTTTTGAAATATATATTAACATGAATTGAAAATAATTCCAAATTAATATAAATTTACTCCTATTAATCGTTGATTGTAAAATGCGCTGGCACCACATTTATAATTGTAGAACTCTCGGACATTTATAAGTCGAACCTACTATATGGACTATAACAATCTAAGCATATTTTTTTGCCTTCTTGGATCCTAATCATTTGTTCTGATGTTGATTCGCCACAGCTTTCGCATTTTATAGAACTAAACATCCTAGCTTTTTCAGGTATTTTTACTGTAACTTCCTTAACATCGAATAGTTCTGAAGGCTCGCAGCTGTGCAAATAGTTAAAGCTTTCTTCCCTAGACATCTTTGGCAAATCCTTTAAAACTAATCTAACGGATTTTCCACTTTTGCGATTAAAGAATGAGTACGCGGATTTTCCTCTCATTTTAAAAAGTAGATTGCCCTTTCCTGCACTGCAACCTAGAATAACTTGGATTGCATCTACTCCACAAGCATCATTTTCACTCACACAAATAACCTCTTCGTCTTGTGAGTAGTTTAGGTCTAATAGCTCCATAGCGTAAAGTGATGCCATATAGCCTATGGTTAGTCCACCACATATATGTCCGTGAAATTCTGCACATTTATCCCATAATTTTTTTCTATCCATAAAACAACACTCCTTAATATTATTCTACAATCACAACTTTATGTCCATCTACCATACAAACTTTTGAATTTACGCCATATACTTCATTTATTACTTCCTCTGATAAGATATCTTCATCACCATATTTATGAACCATTCCGTCCTTTATGAACAAAAATTTATCACAATATCTCAATGCAAGGTTCAAATCATGTATTACTAAAAGTACTCCGATATTTTCTTTTTTTGCAACTTCGGTTACAATTTTTAGCATTTCATGTTGATTTTTCAAATCCAAATTGCTTGTGGGTTCATCTAGTAAAAGTAACTTTGGTTCTTGGACCAACGCCCTAGCCAGCATGACTTTTTGTACCTCACCGCCACTTAATTCATCGATGTACCTGAGTTTAAAGTCCTCTAAGTCTAGTTTGGAAATTATATCATTGCAAATTTCAAAATCTTCATTTGAGACTGTCCACTTTATATATGGTTTCCGTCCCAATAAGACAGCATCGTAAACAGTTGTCTTACTCATTTCATTGTGTTGGGGAACATAGGAAATATTTTTTGCAATTTCAAAAGAGCTTAGAGAAAAGATATCTCGCCCATCAATATGTACCGAACCACTTTTTGGATTTCGTATTTTATTTAAGCATGTTATAAACGTGCTTTTCCCTGCACCATTATTTCCAAGTACAGCAACACATTCGCCTCTGGGAACATTCACGTTTATATTCTCAATAATTGATTTTGAGCCATAGGAGAAACTAATATCCTTGATTTCAATCATTTTATATTATCCCTCCTATAGATTAAGTATAGAAACATAGGTGCACCTAAAAATGAAGTAAGTGCTCCAATTGGCAATATTATTGGTGATACAACGGTTCTAGAAACCAATTCGGACAGTAATAAAACTATTGAGCCCATAATTGCTGATGTTGGAATTAAAAACCTGTGGTCATTACCTACGAATCTTCTAACTATATGTGGTGAAATCAATCCAATAAAGCTTATATTTCCAACAAAAGCCACGGATACAGAAGCTAGTAATGTACAAAGGCACATGCTGAGTAATATTAAATGATCAACCTTTACTCCTAGACTTTTTGCAGTTTGCACTCCACTTTCCATTGCGTTATAATTCCACCTATTATAGATAAAATAAATAAGACACATAATGGAAAGTACAAAAATTAATCTTATTTCTTTCCAATTTGCTCTACCTAAATCCCCAAATGTCCAATAAACCACTGATGCGATTTTCACGTCGTCTGCAAAGTATTGTACAAGGGTTGTAGCTCCCGTAAACAGCGAGCTTAATGCCACCCCCGCAAGTATCATAGTCGATGGAGTTATCATTTTAATTCTAGATAGACCCAAAATGACAATGGTCGTCATAAGTCCGCCTATAAAAGCACATATCGTCACCATATATGGATTGGATATTGCCACTGAAGCAGCCCCACTTGAATTAATTTGCATTCCTGCATCCAGATAAACAATGGCAAAGGCCGCTCCAAAAGTAGCTCCTTGTGAAACTCCCAAGGTGGAAGCAGATGCTAATGGATTTCTAAGGACATTTTGCATTATTGCCCCTGCCATAGCAAGGGCAGTGCCCACAATTATTGCAGTGGCAATCCTAGGCATTCGAACGTTCCAAATTATAGTGGAACTTTGTTTCGTGCCTTGGCCTCCCAATGTTTTTATTATATCGGAAATGCTTAATCCTGATGAACCCACTGTCATCGAATAAAGCGCTATGACAATTAACAGTGAAATGAGAGAAATTAGAACAAGCCATTTTCTTTTGATATATTTACCATATGAATTTCCAAGCTCTCTACGCTCAGCTCTCTCCATATTATTCTCCTATTCTAAGCTTCCCAAATCCCATTCCATCCTCTACCATGTCCTTGTAATAACCCTTCATCAAGAAAAATGAAAGTATTTCATTAGATGTTTCTTCAATGTTTATATCTGAAAACTCTTCCGGATACAAAACAGTACCCGTGTAGTAAGCATCCATCAAAGCATAGGTAACATTTGTGGAATAGTTATTAAATGATGGCATCGTATATACATTATTTTCCTCTACCGCCCTCAATGAATTAAAGAAATTAGGATTTTCTTTGTATTCTTCGTTTACCAAATTCATATTGCCCGGATCTAAGAAAATAATATCTGGATCCCATTCAATTACCTTTTCTAAATCAACGTCAAAGTACCCTTGCTCTTCTATTACATCTGCAACATTATTTGCATTAATAGCCATAAAAGGTCCAAAGTTTGCATATGTACCAGCAAAACCATGGGCACCTGAAAATGTTACAGCACCAGTATATACTTTCGGCTTGCTTTCTTCCGGGATATCCTTGGTTCTATCATTTAAATCAGCTTTCTTGGCGTCAATAAAACTAAGTACTTCAGTAGCTCTTTCGTTTTTATTAAGAACATCTCCAATTAGTTTCACAGCATTGTAAAAGCTTTCATCTATAAAATTAATACTTCTATAATTTACACATATAACTGGAATTCCCGTCTCACTTGTCAGCTGATCTGCGGCTTCTGGTGTGTACGCTGTTATAATGACATCAGGGTTTAGTTTTATTATTTCCTCTGGATACGCTGAATATGCAGAACCCGTTCCCTTTCCGATTGCTGGCAAGGTGGAAAACAAGTCATAATAAGCATGGGCATAGTCTCTTTTGGTGTTGGTTTCATAGATCATATCATTTTCTTCAATTCCAATTAGCATATCAGTAGCTTCCAAATAGGAAACCATTCTAAGCGCACCATTGCCTGTACATATAATAGTTTCAACTTTATTTGGTATTTCCACTTCACGTCCATAGACATCTGTTACTACTCTAGTTGCTTCTACAGTCTCAGTAACTTCCGTGACAACTTCTTCTTTTTCCACTTTTTGTTCTGTTTCTTTGCTCGTACTTGCACAGCCAGACAAAATTAATACCATGCCCAATAAGACTAGACAAATTTTTTTAATACGTTCCATAAATACCTCCTTTAGCATATGAATGTTTACTATAATATACATACAAAGCTATTATTTATCAATGTTATTTATGGATTTTATTACTTCAAAAATACTTAAATTGTTTTCTCTTGCAATTTTTGCCAAATCTTCATA
>CAYUJY010000112.1:0-423 GCA_964445145.1 uncultured Peptoniphilaceae bacterium
AAATGCATCTAATGGAAAGAGATTTCAACGAAGCATTGGAGCATCAAGGCAGACTAAAAGAACCTACAGAATTTCCGGATACGAGAGCACAGTTTTGGGATGATTATGATTCAATAGGCTTAGATGGAATAATAATTTCAGGGAGAGAATATTAATACATATTAGAGAAATCTTAGAAGAAATAAAATAATTAAAATAGAAAATCCCCTTCTCCAATTTTGGAAAAAGGGGATTTATGCTTTATTAGCCTTTAAACATACCGCTTAAAAGATCATCTATTATGCTGCCATCATTGTTCTTATCAAGAAAAGATGTTACCATTCCCATAACTCCAGATCTTCCACCTAGCATAGCTTCCAATGATGATTCTATACCATCGTTGTCGGTCATTTTCTTGGTCTTTGCTTGATTGCCCAAGGAGCC
>CAYUJY010000112.1:433-6561 GCA_964445145.1 uncultured Peptoniphilaceae bacterium
CCCATTAGTATAGGTGCCAAGATGCTTAGAATTTTCATGATGTCCATACTTTGTGCACCGGTTTTTTTGGATATATCCAGCGCTATATCTTGTTCTTTGTTTCCAAAGATATGACCGAGAATTTTCGCACCGTCTGTGGTATCAATCTTGTTTACATCTCTAACCATTTCATCCACATTTGCGTCCTTGTGGTTATTTATGGCATTCATAAAATCCAATAAACCTTGGTCCGATGATGTATTTTTGTTAATCGCACCTGCGATTTGTGGTAAGCCAATTTTAATTGCTTGGGAAATTACGTCTTCACTAATTCCGTATTCTTTACTTAGTTGTGATAAACTTCCTGATTGTGTAAACATTTGTAGAATATCCATTATATAATATCCCCCTTCATTTAATTTGCTTACTTATACCCATTTTTATAAATTATCTTCTATGCTGTACAAATTTATACAATTTCTAAAATACTTTCATAGACTAATTCTATTCCCTTTTGTAGAGCCTCATAGTCAGTCCATTCCAAGTGGCTATGGATTCGTCCATTCTTACTTGGGACAAAAACTAATCCGGTTTCTACAAATTCCCCCAGCACCATTGCATCATGTCCAGCTCCGCTTAACATAGTCTTTGCCGATAACCCCAACAGTTGTGATTTCATATGAAATAGTTGATTAAATTCAGGTGACATGGCTACTGGATTAACATTTAGAAGGTCAGTAATCTCAAAAGACAAGTCCGGATTTCCGTCCACTAGGTTGTTTAAGTACATCTCCACACCGTTCACTACTTCGTTTATATAATCCATGGATTTTGACCGAATGTCTATTGAAAATAACGTCTGGGATGGCACCACATTGCTAGAGCCTGGCTTAAGCTTTAATAGCCCGATGGTTGCCACAGTTCCATTCCCAACTTCATTTGCCAGCTCTTCTACCCTAACCATAACCTTGGCAGCTGCATTTAAGGAGTCAGCCCTCATGTTCATAGGTGTGGTTCCAGCATGGTCCGCTCTACCATTTATGACAATCATAATTTGTCTTATGCCTACGATATAGTCCACAACTCCAATTTCAAAGCCTTCATTTTCCAACACTGGACCTTGCTCTATGTGAAGCTCAATAAATGCGCGAATGTTCTTTGGGTCTCTCTTTGCTTCTTTAATTTTACTCGGGTCAAACCCAAAGTCACCCATTGCTTTAGCCATTGAAATGCCGTTTTCATCTAAGCTGCTTTGTAATTCTTCTTTGGTTACTTTACCCACCATGGCACGACTTGCAAATAAACCAGAGCCAAATCTCCCGCCTTCTTCTTCAATCATAGCTATCATTTCAATTGGATACCTTGTGGTGACATCATTTTCGTCTAGGGTTCTCAAAATTTCCAGAGCCATCACTACTCCTGCTGGCCCATCGAAATTACCTCCATTTTTAACTGAATCAAAGTGTGAACCAATCATAATTACAGGAGCATTTTCATCCTCTCCTTCACGTCTAGCTATGAGCGTGCCAGCAGCGTCCTCTCTGATTGATACATTTAGTTCTGAAAGTTGAGACTTTAAATACTCCCTAGCACATTTATCTTCTTTAGTAAAAGAAAAACGAGTAAGTCCTTCCCCTGGCGTTAGATTACATTCTGAAAGACGTTCGATGTCATTTTTAATTCTTTCTAAATTCGTTTTCATATTTTCCCCCTAATTTTTTATAAACATATATGGACACTCTTTCCATAAGGAAAATCATGTCCATAAATTAAACGCATTTAAACTCCTAAAACCAGTGACAAGACAATCCCTAAGGTTGCTCCCAGACCTATTAACTTCATAAGGTCAAATTGTCTTAAATAAAGCACTAAGCCGATTACAAAACATATGAACGCCACCAAATTAAAATTTGCAAAATTGATTATTCCATCCGTAAATACGGAGTTTCTAGTCATATTTATTGCAGCGATTCCAATTAGCCCCACTATGGCAGGTTTTAGCATAAGTAAAATTTTATCTATAAATGCAAGTTTTTTCTTGGTGCTAAATAACATATAGCCCAGTATCATCATCAATATAAATGACGGGGATACTACTCCTAACGTCGATACAATGGAGCCGGGAAGTCCAGCAATTTTTGTACCTACGAAAGTAGCTGCATTAATAGCTATGGGTCCTGGGGTCATATTTGAAATGGAAACTACGTCAGTCATTTCCACGATGGTCAACCACCCTTTTTCCCTGACTACGAAGCTGTCTATTAGGGGTAGTACTGCATAGCCTCCCCCAAATGCTGTGGCACCTATTTTAAAAAATGTTATATATAAATCTAATAATATGTTCATCTTAATCGTTCCTCCTTTATTAAGGAGAATAATACAAGTCCCATAGCACCGAAGCTAAGGACTATTAAACCTGAGTTCACATGGAAGAAAAAGCTCAGACAAAATGACAATGCCATAATAAATGATGAAAATATTGGATGTTTTTTAAGTACATTTTTTCCCATGTTGTAGGTTGTGACTATTAGAACTGCTGCAATTACTCCACTCATTCCAACTAGCGCTGCATTTACAAAGTAGTTAGCTCTAAATTCTTGGTAAAAATAGGAAATCACTGTGATTATTATTATGCACGGCAGTACAGAAGCCAACATGCACACCACCGCACCGATGGGGCCGCGAAGTTTGTACCCCGTTAATACAGAGGTATTGATTGCCATAGCTCCTGGCCCCGATTGAGCCAACGCAGTTAAATCCAACATCTCATTTTCGTCTATTATTTTCTTTCTAAGTACAAATTCATCCCGAAGGATGGCTACAATTGTGTAGCCTCCACCAAAGGTTATTGCATTTATTCTAAAAAACGTTAAGAACAATTCCCATAAGGAAATTTTTCTAGTCATATTAACTCCTCTTTAATCTTTTTAACACCGTGTTTACAACCATCTTCACTTCTCTGACTCCGAATAGGTAGCATAGACCTCCATAGGTAGCTACGGAACACCCAACGGAGAAAAGTAAAAGTACAAGCTTTGTAAGCGTACTTCCACCAAATGCTGGTACTAGACTCAGCACACCAAAGAATGAAATATATGCCACTACACCCATTAAGATTGCAGCTACTCCAGACTTTATTATACTTCTAAGATAGCTGTAGCCACCTATGGTTCCCAGTTTTTTACGGAGCAACATAAATCCTGTAAAAACAGCTATGTTCGTTGCTATGGAATAGCCTAGTGGAAGTCCAAAGGATCCAAAGAAGTTTATTAGTATTAAATTTAGTATAACGTTTAAAATTACTGAGAATCCACCTATCATAAGTGGCGTCCTAGTGTCTTGCAGTGAATAATAAACACGATTTAATAATGTGTTCAAACTCATGGCACACAATGCCAAGGAATACAGCTTTAACATCTGTGAGGTTATGTCTGCATCATATTGTAGGAACTTTCCTCTCATAAATGCAATTTCAACTATGGGTTGAGAAAGTACTATAAGCCCCACCATTGAAGGAAGGGTTATCAAAATAATAAATCTAACTGCCGATCCCATGCTTTTCTTTCCGCCGAAAATATCACCAGATGAAAAAGCCTTGGATAATATGGGAAATATTACCGCAGTAATAGCCGAAATAAACACACCTAAAATCAGTGTATTTAGTTTGTTTGCGTAGTTCATCCAGGATACGGTACCAGCAGCCAACCCTGACGCTAGCCTTCTACTTATCACTAGATTTACGTCGTTAATGGCAATACTAAGTATTACTGGAATGCACAGTGAAATTGCATGTAGTACATATTTATCTTTTACATCAAATACTGGGAAGTATTTCATCTTCGCCTTTAATGTATCTGGAAATAAAAAGATTACTTGTGCTAATATTCCTAATACGCTCGCCACACTCATTCCGTGGATGCCATATCTGCCTGATAAAAATATCATGTAACTTATATAAACTATATTTAGTGGGATTGCAACTGCACCCGTAGCTGCAAACCGACCTTCACTTTGCAAGTATCCAGTCAGCACACCCACCATGGCGCTGAAAATTATTACGGGCATTCCTATTTTTGTCAATTCAACTGTAAGGTTGTATGTGGGCTCATCAAATCCTCCACCCATAACCCTTATAATCCATGGCGCTAAAATTATCCCCACACCTGCAATTATTGCTCCTAATACGGTTGTGAGGCTTAGCATGTTATTTGTATGATAAGTCTTGAGCTTAGATCCTTCCTCTTGCTCCACTCGAGCCAGCATTGGTATAAATGTCGTTGCTATAGATGAACTTAGGGGTAGTGAAAGAAGTGAAACAGCATTTAGAGATACAGTGAATGCATCCGTTTCCATCCCTGCTCCGAAATAATATGCTATTAAGGTTTCTCTTGTAAATCCGAACAGCTTGCCAATAAGTGCAAAAATTACAAGGGCAGCAGTCGACTTTGCAATTTTCTTAGTTTTATCCATATTTTCTCCAATCTATATTCTTTGTTTATTCTACTCCTTTTTCGACTTATTTTCAAGGTGTTAAGTTTGAAAGAATGTTGAATTTAACCGAAAGTCATTATCAAAAATCACTTAATAATGCTATAATATAGCTAATACAAAATGGGAGAAAAATATGAACAAATTACTTAAAAATCTTGTACTATATGGAAAGGGCGAAGAATCAAAGCTTCTTTGGAATATGGCGTCCATATTTACAGAATATGAAAATAACAAAAACTTAGAGCCGAAATTTCAAATAGAATTAAATAATTGTGTCAGTGAATTGTTAGATATGGCTATAGAACATGGCTTTGAAGGAAATTTATGGCATAGCTACCTAACTTATGTGTTGATGACTGATGTAAATGCCTTCAGCTTAACCTTTGAAAAGAAAGATTATGAAGATAGCTCCCTATCGGTTTTTGCTATGGAAGATTTGGCTGTCTTCTATAAGCTGTTTAACTATGATTTTAATTTGCTTGAAGCAGAGCTTAAATACTTTTCTAGTTTAAGGGATTTCAAGCAACCAGAGTCCCACTACCCAAATTTTAATTTGTCCATACAAAAACTGGGACAAACACTTAAGGACAACCTAGAAGATAGCAAAAGTGAAATCGAGTTTTTTAGAAACATATGCAGTTTCTATAAGAGCGTAGGCGTTGGAAAGTTAGGTCTATATAAGGCATTTAGAGTAGTCGAGGAATCTGAAGACGAAGCTAGATTGGTTCCGATTTCCAACTTGATGCATGTGGCACTGGATGATATCGTTGGCTACACTTCCCAAAAGTTAGAGCTTTATAAAAATACAAAGGCCTTCGTAAATGGTATCGTGTCCAATAACGTATTACTTTATGGTGACAGCGGAACCGGAAAATCCACCAGTATTAGAGCCATAGCCAATGAATTTTACGACAGTGGCCTTCGCATGATTGAAATATATAAGCACCAATTGAAATATCTCTCTAAAATAATCGAGGAAATAAAAAATAGAAATTACAAATTTATTATATATATGGATGATTTGTCCTTTGAAGACTTTGAAACGGATTACAAATATTTAAAATCACTAATCGAAGGTAGACTAGAGGCTAGACCTACCAACGTGCTAGTATACGCAACTTCCAACCGCAGGCATTTAATAAAGGAAACTTGGAAGGATCGAAACGATATGGAAATAGACGGTGAAATTCATAAATCTGATAACCTAGAGGAAAAGTTATCCCTATCCAGCAGATTTGGTGTGACGATTCAGTTTTTAAAGCCACTTCAAGAAGGCTATTTAAATATTGTAAGAGAACTAGCCAAGAGACATGGCATAAATATCAGCACAGAAGAACTCGAAGCTAAGGCAATCGAGTGGGAAAGATGGCATGGGGGCGGTAGAACGGGAAGAACTGCAGAACAGTTTATTAATTATCTAAAAATTCAAAATTAGTTATAAAAAAACAGTCATTCGAAATGGATGACTGTTTTATATATACTTGCTTCCCTCTTTAATGCTGAGTGTACTAAGTTTATTTTTATGTTTTTCAATAAAGTTAGTAACCCATTCCCTATTCACCTTAGAATAATCCCTTAACGCCCAACCGATTGCCTTGTTTATAAAAATTCGTCAGAGCCAAGATTGTTCAGGATTATTTTTTCCAATAGTTCGGTAT
>CAYUJY010000113.1:0-6537 GCA_964445145.1 uncultured Peptoniphilaceae bacterium
TTGTCTATCGCTACTTAGAAGTGTTCTGTATATTCCAGGTTTGTCTACTCCAACAGGGTAGCTTAATCTTTCAACTGGTGTGAAGTTGAATATACAAATCATTTTTTCTCCATCTTTATTAATTCTCTCAAACATTAAGATACTTTCATTATAATTTTCGTGCTCTATCCATTCAAATCCCTTTGGATCAATATCTAACTCGAAAAATTCAGAGCTTTGTTTATAGAATTTATTTAAATCAGCTACGTACTCATGAGTTTTCTTGTGAGAGTCATAATCTAGTAGGAACCAGTCCAACTCCTTCCACTCATCCCACTCTATGAATTGTGCAAATTCTCCACCCATAAAGTTTAATTTCTTTCCTGGATGCGCCATCATAAAGCCCAGTAATAGTCTTAAATTTGCAAATTTTTCCTCATAGGTTCCAGGCATCTTGTCAATTAATGATTTTTTACCATGAACAACCTCATCGTGACTGAGTGGCAATATATAGTTTTCTGAGTAGGTGTAGGTAAAGGAAAATCTCAATTGGTTGTGCATGTGCTTTCTCGCCAACGGATCTGCCTTCATATATTCTAATATGTCATGCATCCAACCCATGTTCCACTTGTAATTAAATCCTAGTCCACCCTTATCTATGGGTCCTGTCACCATTGGCCATGCAGTGGATTCTTCTGCTATCATAAGTGTCTTTGGATATTGTGCAAATACTGTTTTATTTAATTCTTTTATAAAATCTATGGACACTACATCGTCTGTTACTACAGCCCCAGGTACTCCATATCCGTTGTGAATCATAAAGGCAACTGCATCCACTCTAAGTCCGTCGATATGATAATACTCATGCCAATACAAGGCATTACTTATCATAAACGCTCTGACCTCAGGCTTGGAATAGTCGAAGTTCAAGGTCCCCCATGAGGTATTTTCAGATTTAAATCTATCTAAGGATTCGAATAAGTATGTACCATCAAACCTAGCCAATCCATGGTCGTCTTTACAAAAATGTACTGGTACCCAGTCCAAAATAACCCCAATATTGTTTTTGTGGCACTCATTTACCAAATACATAAAGTCATGTGGTGTTCCATACCTACTCGTAGGTGCGAAAAATCCAGTTATCTGATACCCCCATGAGCCATCGAATGGGTGTTCCATAATGGGCATCAGCTCCAAATGGGTGTAGCCCATCTTTTTTAAATACGGAATGATTTCATCAGCAAATTGCCTGTAGGAATACTGTGTGCCATCTTCATTTTTCTTCCACGAAAGTATATTGGCCTCGTATATATTTAAAGGCATATTGTAAACGTCAACATTTTCCTTAGACTTTTGCCATTTCTTGTCGTTCCACTCAAATCCATTTATATCAAAATATTTAGAAGCACTGTGAGGTCTCTCTTCAGCGTGAAATGCATAAGGGTCAGCCTTAAATCTAACTTCTCCACTATCTGAAATTATCTTGTATTTGTAGCTGTCAAACTCCTTAACTCCCTCTACAACCACTGTCCAAATACCAGATTTTTCAAATTTTTTCATCGGAATGTTTTCTTCATTCCAATCATTGAAATCACCAATCAAAAATACTTCCCTAGCTCTTGGTGCCCATACTGAAAAACTTACTGCATCTTCCATTTTGTCATCAACAAACTTGTGTGCGCCTAAAAACTCGTGGCTTCTGTAGTTAGTACCCTCATGAAAAAGATAACTCTCATAGGATACATCCTTGTCATAATGTATTTTCAAATCCATTCTTTCATTCTCCCTTTACAAATTTATTTCCAAATATTTCTTCTTCCTTCTTTAAATACCCTTTATTCTCTAAAGAATTTAGCTTTTTTAAAAATGAATCTACAGTCATTTTAATATTATTTTTTTCTAAATCAGCAACTATTTTTAATGCATCATTTTCTGTGATTGGATAGTAGGGCTCTAGGAAATTTAATAACTTCGTATCATCCTCTTCCGTTTTATTTCTCAACTCATCAAAAGGATTTTCGACATTTGGTTTTAATGTCTCTGCTGCTCTAACCCTTGCAGAAATTGTCCTCCCTATGGAAGCCACAGAAGCAAATAAATCCCCAGTTCTCAAATATGGCAGTCGCTTAGACTCTTCAGATGTTATGTCTGTCTCTTCCCTAATAGTTTGTATATCCGTAGAACGCACAGTTCTAAAAATAAATTTAGAATTGAGCTGGGCAGTTATAGTTTCATCTAAAAGTGTTGGTCTTTGCGTTGCCAGTATTAGGAATACTCCATACTTTCTTCCTTCCTGAGCTATTTCTTTAATTACCGCCTTTGGTGCCTTATCATAACCTTTTGGTGAAAAATTGTGTGCCTCATCAGTAACTAATACAAATGGAGGAAAATATTCGGTGCCTCCGTCTTTATATTTTCTACGCATACTGTAAAGCTTGCTGCCAATATATGAACAGTAAACTTCCAGTATTCTAGAACTACCTTGTATAATTGCAGTGTGACCGAGTTTTAAAGTATCAATAACCGGTGTAGAATCCTTTGCAAAAACACCGTCATTTATATTTCGCCATAATCTCCATGCAATACCTCGAAGCGTAGCTTCATTTATTTTATTGTTATAATCATCATATAATTCCAATAGCCTCATGGCCTTTTGTTGTTGTTCTGGTCCACCATCCGTGAGCATTAACTCAATTTTTTCTCTACTACCTTTAGATAACATTTCTAATAAGTCGTTTATCTTCGTTTCAAAACTGTAGATATCTACACCCTTTTTTCCATTGTCATATTGTCTATATAACAAATCAACTGTGGCATTCATGGCATCTGTCATTCCACCAGCTGCATCTAATAATTTTTTTAATTCTGCGCTATTTAATTCCTTAAAATTTATTCCTACGTCCCGACCTACCGTATATGCAGAGTATCTCTCAGTATAGTCTATGCTAGCACTTGGATTATCACTATTTGATTGAAAATCCATCTCGTAGTGGGGGTCAAATATTATAGTGGGAATTTTTCTTTTCATCAGTTCTTCCAGTATAACCCTGAGTCCATAGCTCTTTCCCGACCCTGAACCACCAAATACACCTATGTGGGGATATTGATTCATTTCATATAAATTAAACAAAAATGGAACATCCCTTTGTTCTTCTAATATGTCATTTTGCATATGATATAGATTTTTTAACTCAATATCCATTCCATCATGTAGCTTATCTGTATTTTTTATTGCACCAATCAATAAGCCACTTTCTCTATTTGCATTTATTAAATATCTTTTTATTTCTTCAAAACTTGGCTCTCTAACCTCCGAACCAGTTTCTATGGGGTATTGCGCTTCATTCATCAATCTACATTTAGCTATGTAAATAGTTTCATCATCTACAATGTAGCCTATGGACTGTAGCGCTTCAATTACGGATGAATCTACGAAATCGCCACCAATATTCAAAGGAATGTATCGGTTGTAGGTATTTGCCTCTACCACTTCGAATACCAAATCTCCTTGCTTTTTATCCTCTACTATCAAATATTCATTTATTCTAAAATTCTTCTCGTTTGAGCCTATGTAAAACTCAGAAGAAGTGGTTAAACCGAGTACTTTTATGTTCGTCACCTCAATACTTTCTCATGCTACGTTCGCTTCTGTAAAATCTTTCATAAATATCCTTATCCATATAGGATTTTATCAAATCATTGACCAATCTATCATCTAGTTTAACATCTTGGTCCACCATATCTATCAAAAGTGGGACACCCCTTGAAGATTCCGGAGTCAAAGTATATGCTAAGTTTGCCATATCCTTTATGTATTTTACTTGTGAATTAAGTATATCTAAGCCTACTATTCCAGGATATTTGGAAGTCCTTACAAAGGCAGAGCTAAAGCCTTCCAGCCACTTTTTATTCAATGATTCTGGTAGGAAAATTGCTTCCCCCATATCCAATACACCATAAAGAAAATCCTTATCATAAATCTCATATTCCATATCATCTTTATAAATCTCAGAAAAGAAGATATTGGTTTTTGTGTCTTTAATAATCCCAGCTAATATAATTCGTCTCTCTTCACAAATATTTATTAATTTTTGGAAAAGTGCATTTGCTGAAATTTGATATCGTATTAGCCCACCATCCATGATAATTAGGTTGCTTCCTTGCTTTTCGATGCTTTCAAGGGCAGCATGTATCTCGATTTCAGCTAGCATTCTTCCTCTCACATCTTCATTTTCATCACTATCTTTGGTAATTAGCGGAGAATAAATGTCATGGAGGAATAAATCCTTGTAGTTAGGGTTGCTTGATTTAGAAAGACTTTGGAATAAATCTACATAGTGGGGAAATGCTCCACCGACTCGATTTACGGATCCGTCTATACATGCAACCGTTCCTACTTTAGCGAGTTCTTCAGGTGAAAGTCGCCTAAGTTTATCAATATTTGCAATTTTGGATATTTTATCTCTTAACTTATATTTATCAAAACTATCAATTTTTCCCAGCCTATCTTTTAGATTGTTGTTTAATTCTACTAATTTATTTTCTAGTCCGATTGTTCGTTCACCCATTATAGCTCCAAACTCACTTTATAAACTTCGTTTTTGTTTAGTTCATATTTATCTACTAAGTAGTTTACTGCCGCCTTTTTTCTCATTCCCGATTCTATTAGAATCTTAAGTTCCTGACTTATATTAATTTCTACATTCTTTACTTCCGACGCACCTTCAATAACTATAACAAATTCCCCTCGAGTTTCCATGGTATCTAGTATATTTATAACTTCCGTAGTCGTCGTTCTTATTACTTCTTCGTGTAATTTAGTTAACTCTCTACAGATGGCAATTTTTCTATCTCCAAAAACTTCATGTACGTCTACAAGAAAATCCTTAATTCTGTGGGGTGCTTCATAAAATATCAAGGTTGATTTGTGTTCTTTAAGTTCATCTAATTCTTTTAACCTAGAGGAGCTCTTCGGCGCAATAAATCCAATGAATGTAAATCTATCACTTGAAAGTCCAGATGCGACCAACGCCGTTATGGAAGCGCTAGGCCCAGGCAAAACCTCTACCTCATGACCAGAATTTAATGTAGTTTCAATAATTTCTATTCCAGGATCTGAGATACCTGGCATACCTGCATCACTTATTATCGCAATATCTAGACCTTCGTTTAACTTCTCCATCAATACAGGTATTTTTTCTTTGTAATTATGCATATGATAACTGGTTAAATCCTTAGTTATTTCGTATTTATTTAGCAGTTTTTTACTGGTTCTCGTGTCCTCACAGGCAATTAAATCCACTTCTCTTAAAATTCTCAGTACCCTCAAGGTAATGTCCTCTAGGTTGCCTATTGGTGTGGGACAAATATATATTTTACTCATTAAGTCTCCAAATTATATAATTTGTTAAATTCATCTGTTTTAACGTCATTTTCATATAATATTAAATCTTTTTGTATTCTAACACTAGGGCGTCCATTTTTTCTGCCACTGATTAAAAACAGAAACGGCTCGTCATTGCATCTATTTTTTACGAAGCAAATTGTCTTTGGTTCCAGATGATTGTCCCTCATGGAACAAACTACATCTATTAGGTTTTCAGGACGATTCATTGTATAAAAATATCCTTCAGGAACTAACATTCGCGAGGCTATCCATATCCAAGAGTCGATGGAGTCCATATGCCTTGATATGGATTTACTCACACTGTAATTTTTAATGCCACCAGAAAAATATGGTGGATTTGTAATTACGGAATTGAAACTAGCTGGTCTATAGGAATTTTCAATGCTGTGGATGTCCTCGTTATGTAGCACGATTTTGTTTGTGAGGTTATTGTACTCCACTGACTTTTTTGCAAGCTCAAAAGCATCTTCTTGTAACTCATAACCTACAATAGATTTTATCTGTTTTAAGTCACAAATTCTTAGTGGTATTATTCCATTTCCTGTACCTAAATCCAGCACATTTCCTTTAGGTTTAAAGTATGCACTTAGTATCAATGCATCAGTACCGAAAGAAAATAAATCTCTATTTTGAAAAATTTTATATCCCGTCCCGGGCACATAATCCATTACTAGTTCCAACGCTTCCTCCTACATATATTTTACCACAAAGATAGAATTTATACATTAATTATGAAATCGATTTACTTTAAAATTTTAGATTATTTGTTTTAGTAAATACAAATATAAACAAAACTTTACAAAAAAAATCAGTCTAGATTTCTCTAAACTGATTCGTTGTTTCTACTCAGCAACTGGTGCATCTACTGGGCAAACTGATGCGCATGCTCCGCAATCGATACATTCGTCTCCATTGATTACATAGATGTCGCCTTCTGATATACAGTCCACTGGACACTCAGGTACACAAGCACCACAAGCTGTACAGCTATCTTGAATTACATATGCCATTTATTTACCTCCTAATTATAGTATGTGTTAATTATACAACAGCAATAAAATTAATTCAATAATAATTTATTAATGACCATCGTACATATCATCCGCAAATGATATTGTCATATAGTATCCGTAAGTGATTTTGTCCTTTTA
>CAYUJY010000114.1:0-6468 GCA_964445145.1 uncultured Peptoniphilaceae bacterium
GACCACTCGTGAACCTCTGACATCTAACCTGCTCTGTCACCAAGCTATGACATCTAACCTGACCACTTAACTATCAAAACTGCCTTTGTGGACTTGTTCCCACGAAGCGATATTTTCACGGTTTTCAAGCTCCGAATTTTTACACTTAAAACCCAAAAGCCTTGATATATAAGCCTTTTCTACACACTTAACTCCCCACCCTTGACATCAATACTACCGTCTCCACGTGATAACTCAACCCAAACATATCCACCGCATCTACTTTTTTTACTTTATACTGCCCTTCTTCAATAAGTAGTTTTATATCTCTAGACAAAGTTGCTGGGTTGCAGCTTACGTATACGATTCGTTCTGGATTTAAGGTTTTAATAGCTTCTATTACTTCAGGTGCGGCCCCAGACCTCGGTGGGTCTAACAGTATTTTGTTGAATTTGCTGCCTACTTTTTTTATCAGCTCCTCTGCTTTTCCTGCTTTAAATCTCGCATTGGAGGTGTTGTTTATTACTGCATTTTTCTTTGCATCTTGGACTGCTTTTTGGCTGTACTCGATTCCCAACACTTCATCAGCTAGCCTTGCTACTGGAAGTGTCATGGTTCCTATACCACTATAGAGCTCTAATATCTTGTCGTCCTTTGTCAATTCTAAATTATCTATTGCGATTTTATATAAGATTTCTCCTTGTGGTCTATTTACTTGGAAAAATGATGTTGGCGAGATTTCAAAATTGAAACCCAATATTTTATCTACAAACTCTTCATAGCCGAATAAAAGCACAGAATTTTTTCCATAATGAACTCTAGGATTGTCGTTGAGGTTTTGGTATATGTGGGTTACTCCCAACTTTTTAAGTTCTTCTACCAATGGAGATATGTCCAATGTAATATTTTGTCTAGTGACCAATATTAGCATTACATCTCCTTTAAAATTCTCACGAATTCCAATTAGATTTATCTTTCTTAATTCACTGTAGCTGGTGAGTAATTTTATTATCTCACCTGTAGCTTTGGGTGCAATTATACAGTTTTTAGGCATAAAGACTTCATTGGTACCTCGTTTGTTATATCCGATAGTTCCATCCTTTACGCTTAGTTGCACATGATTTCTGTGGTTTATGTAGCTATCCATTCCGTGAATTTCTATTTCTTTTTCATCTAATCCAGCAAATTTTTTTAAATCATTTTTAACTCGATTACTTTTAAATTCCAATTGGCTTTCATATTTATAGTCGCAAAAATCACACCCACCACAATGACCAAAGTCTTCACAAACTGAGTCTATTCTATCCGCGGATGGAACTAAAACACTTTGGAGCTCCCCCTCGAGGAAGCTCTTTTTGTCTTTTACTATATTGGCAATAACAGTTTCACCTGGATATGCTCCTTTTATAAATACTGGTCTACCGTTTTGCTTTGCTACGCCCCGACCGTCGTGGGTCAGGTCTATGATATTTAGTATGTTATTTTCCATCTTATAATAGTTCTATCTTGTTATCGTAGAGCTTTATTTCCCTTTCTTTATAGAGCTTTCCTATAGCTTTTTTAAATGCTGACTTAGTAAGTCCTGTAATACGCATTATTTCTTCTGGATTGGATTTATCGCCTATATTTAAGACTCCGTCGTTATCTTCTAATAGATCCAAGATACTTTCAGCGTCTTCATCTATGTTCATGTGGGATCTGTCCCTTAGGCTCAAGACTAGCTTTCCGTCCTTGCTTAATTTGGAAACCCTAGCTTCTATAACTTCACCGATTTCATAAATGCCCTTTACTTCTGCCTTTGGAATCATGGAGTCGTATTTGTCATCCACCGCTACGAAAACTCCATGTTCCCTGTGGATTGAATAAATAGTACCTGTTACATTATCATTTTCTTTATACGGCGATTCGTTGCTGAGGGACCCTCTAATCATCATCGATGCTGCTAGCCTTCCTGATTTATCTACATAGATTTTCACAAGGTAGGTTTTTCCTTTTTCTGCTGCCCCTAAGGTTTCAGAAAATGGCATAAGCACATCCCTTTCCAATCCAATATCTAAAAACGCACCTATCTTCGTTGTACTTTGTACTTTTAAATGCGCAAGGTCTCCAACTTGTGCAAAGGGTACCTTCGTTGTTGATATCACCCTATCTGAGCTGTCCCTGTACACAAATACATTTAATTTGTCTCCAACCTTTGCGCCCTCTGGAATTTGTTTCGTTGGAAGCAATATAGCTTCCTCTGAGCTTTTATCAAATTTTAAAAACGCACCTACACTCGTAAATCTATCTATTTCCAATTCTTGCATCTTACCTATTTCTATCATTTTATCCGTCCTTTACTTTAGTTCTACTATGGTTACACCGGTTCCACCCTCATTGTAACCTCCGACCCTTGTACTCTTTATGTGTTTGTGTCTTTTGAAATATGGTCTTAAGCCTTCACGTAGAGCGCCAGTCCCCTTTCCATGAATTATTTCCACCTGTTTCAATCCCGAAAGATATGCGTCATCTAAGTATTTATCAAGTTCCATCATAGCTTCCTCAATATTTTTGCCCCTGAGGTCTATATCTTTTTTGATATACTTCGACTTAGCTACGTGCATTTTCTTTGCACTTCTTTCGACTGCTTCTTCATCTTCCGTTGATAGCTTTAGTGCATTTACTGGAAGAGTCATTTTCATTAATCCTACCTGCACCATTGTGTTTCCTGATGCATCTGGCGGATTTATTATAATTCCCTTTTGCTTTAAGGAAAGTATTTCCACCGTGTCCCCTGCTTTTAAATCCTTCGGTGGTGCTACATTTCTAACTTCTAGGATTTCTTCTTGAAGTGCCTTGTCTAGCTTTCCTTGTGTTGCTCTTAACATATCCTGCGCTTGTTGAATTCTTCTTGCTGCGTCCTTATCCATGTGAGTGGAGACTTCTTTTAACTCATCTATTATGAGCTTTGCTTCGTCTGATGCTTCCTTAATTATGGATTTTGCCTCAACCTTTGCATCTCTGATTACTTTCTCACGCATGGATTCTAGTTTTTCTTTTTCCGTTTCAAGCTTCAACTTAAGTTTTTCAATTTCAGCGCTCGTTCTTTCTGCTTCTTCTCTTTCTGCTTCGATAATATTTTTGTTTTTTTCAATTTCAGATAGCATATCCTCAAATTGAATATTTTCTGCTTCCACGAGGTCCCTTGCAGAATTTATTATGTCATCACCTAGACCCAGCCTTTTTGAAATTTCGAAGGCATTGGATTTTCCAGGAATTCCTATCAATAGTCTATAGGTTGGACTCAATGTTTCTATATCGAATTCCATGGACGCATTTTCAACATTTTCAGTTGTAAGTGCATAGACTTTAAGTTGGTTATAGTGGGTTGTGGCTATTGTTCTCACGCCCCTAGCCTTCAGTTCATCTAAGATGGCAATCGCCAGTACCGCACCTTCTGTAGGGTCAGTTCCAGCACCCAATTCATCAAAGAGGGCAAGTGTGTTGTATCTAGCCTTACCTAATATGTCCACAATATTTACCATATGTGAAGAGAATGTGGACAAGCTTTGTTCTATCGACTGTTCGTCTCCAATATCTGCAAAAATATCGTCAAAGACTCCGATTTGAGAGCGCTCGGCCGCTGGTATAAAAAGCCCAGCTTGTGCCATGGCTGTCAACAACCCTACGGTCTTTATACTTACAGTTTTTCCTCCAGTGTTAGGTCCCGTGATTACCAGGGTGTTGAACTTATCTCCTATATAAATGTCGATTGGGACTACCTTATCTACTTTTAGTAGTGGATGTCGTCCTTTTTTTATATTTATAATTCCCAAATCATTCAATACTGGCTTTGTAGCCCTTTGATTAATCGCAAGTTTTCCCTTTGCAAAAATAAAGTCTAGTTCCTTTAAAATGTGTTCATTGGCTCCGATTTCGTAGGAATGTTCTGCAACCATCATGGACAATTCCATAAGAATTCTTTCTATTTCCTCACGTTCCTTGACCATAAGCTCTTTTATCTCATTGTTTAATTCCAAAACTGCAACTGGTTCAACAAAAAGTGTTGCACCTGATGAGCTGACATCGTGGACCAATCCCGGCACAGACCCTTTAAAGTCACGCTTAACTGGAACTACATATCTACCTTCACGCATGGTGTAGATGGAATCGGAAAGGTTCCTTTTACTATCCTCTGATGAAATTAACTTTTCCAATTTGTCTTTTATACTGTCCGTTTTGGATCTTATGGTTCTTCTTAGGGAGCGAAGCGTAGTGGATGCGCCGTCTGAAATTTCATTTTCAGAAATTATGGCATTTCCAATTGCTTCTTCTATACTTCTATACACCCCTAAATTTCCGATTAATCCTGAGATGTTTTTATATATGGAGACCTTATCGTCGCCTTTTGTATCAGACAAATAGTTCTTTAAAGCCCTCGCACATCTCAAGGTTTCTGATATTTTTAGAAGTCCCCCTGGACTTAGTCCGCCTCCCATTTCAACTCGTTTTATTTCCATGCCGATAGATTTTACACCAAAAAGCGGAGGATTACCACGTTTTATGATAAGCTGAAAGGCTTCATCCGTGTCCTCAATCCATTTTTCTATTTCGTCCTTGGCCGTTGATGGTTTAAGCTGTAGACAATACTCATATCCCAACTCAGATTCGGCTTCATTGGCTAACAAATCTACCACCTTGTTAAATTCTATCGTGTTTAATGATTTTTCATACACTACTTTACACCTCTAAAATAATGCCCGTGGGTTATTTCTGCGTACTTTTCTTTCAAATATTCATTTAAGTGATTTTCGCCACCTTTAATCGCCCTGTAGAATTCATCAATAATTATCTCTGGGTTTTCTTCAAAGGTAAAATCCAATAATAACGTATTTATTCCCGCTTTCTCCACATTATTTATGCTATCAATTATGCTTATTGGATAGGAATTAAATATGGTGGACTGGGAGTTTTCTCTATAGGTTCTAAAATTTATACCCTTTTCATCTTGCAAATAATAACCATATTTAAAATTACAGCTATCGCACTGAGTATCATCTAGACATCCCTTTATTGGGCTAAATGGACAATGTTTTAAGGTCATAACCTCCACGAATCCATACCCGATGGTTTCTAAATTTGCAGTACTGTTTCTTCTAATTTCCGATATTTGTGCAAATGTAAGCTCTGGAGATAAAATAATATTTTCAATTCCACGTTCTTGTAACAAGTCTATCGCGTGGGAATTAAATACATTTAATCCGATATCTGAAATTTTTTCCATATCATTAAAGGCGATTATTCCACCCAAATTGTCAATTAGCACTCCGTCTATATCATATTCAGAAATTTCCTTCTTCAAACGTAAATAATCTTCGTGGAAAAGCACCTTGTCGGTTCTATAATATACGGGTTTTCCCATAGATTTAATTTTTTCAATTATAGCTGAATCTAGGAATCTTAAATAAACCCTTTCCACTTTTCTTAAATCGATGTTATCAAATTGTTTAGGAATGGATAAGGATATGGATAATTTTACTTCATTTAGTTCTATTTTCTTCCTGTTTTTGGCAATAGATACTTTTTTAGCTTCCCTAAGGTTTCCTTTGTCTATTAATCTATTAAGCTCAGTAACTGCCTCTCGTCTTAATGAATTTAAAGTAGATACTGGAAGAAATATTTCATCATCGATATTTACTTTTATTTCATCGATTTTAAAATTCGTATCATTAAGCTTATTTAATTGCTCTATAATCTTTGATTCCGTAGTAGGATTTTTCAAGCTTTTTTCAATGGCTGAGTCAGATGATATTTCTACTTCGTAGTCTTTAGAGCTCGCTATAAGTATAGGTTTCATTCCTAGTTTACCGGTGAATTGAAATTTTATCCCAGCTTTTTTGTTGTCCGCTTCATAGCTTTTAGTTGCTGCTTCAAATAGCTTTCCATCTCTCATTCTCTGAATTTTAGTGCCTTCTACAACATCAAATGGAAGATTCAAGCTAGCTATACCAGTGTTTATATCAGAATTTACAGTGTAGGTTTTATATCCAGAAGTCGTGTCGAATTCCAGTATGTCGCCATTGTTGGACGCTGTGAATAGCTCGATTTTAGTTCCTTTTCTGTCGCTCTTTAGAACTCTACCTATGGTAATTCCTTGATTGCTTGGTCTTTCAGTATTTATATAGGACTTCCCAAATTCTCCAAAGGCAAATCCCTTCGTAAAGCCTCTGTTGAAGGATTGTTTCAGCTTGGAAATTTCACCTGAAGTGTCCATCTTATCAATGGCTTTTCGATATGCATTAGTAACCGTAGCCACATAATCGGGACGCTTCATCCTGCCTTCTAGCTTTACGGAAGTTACACCTGTTTCTAGATAGTCCTTAATATTGTCAAGTGTGCATAAATCCTTGGGGCTAAGCAGATAAGCTGATTCTACATTTAATGGTTCACCACTTGGCTTTAAAACCTTATATGCCTTCCTGCAGGACTGTGCACATCTTCCCCTATTGC
>CAYUJY010000115.1:0-6276 GCA_964445145.1 uncultured Peptoniphilaceae bacterium
TGCTAGAGGGCGACATTTTGATGGTTGATACCTTCTTAAATCATCAAGTAGACATTGAATTATTGGAAGCAATGTCTAAGGATATTCGCGAACATTTTGACGATAAGGAAATTACAAAAATTGTAACCGTTGAAGCATCGGGTATTGCCATAGGTACTATGGTGGCAAAAGAATTTAATGTGCCGTTGGTTTTCGCAAAAAAAAGTATAGCCCAAAATCTAGATGCAAATTGTAACACAGTAATGATAAAATCATATACCCACAGACGAGATTATTCAGTTTCAATTTCTAAAAAATTGATTACACCTCAAGACAAAGTCTTGATTATAGATGACTTTTTGGCAGAGGGGAATGCGATTTATGGACTTATAGACCTAGTGAACAAAGCAGGCGCAGAAGTTATGGGTATCGGCGTAGTTGTTGAAAAGGGATTCCAAAGCGGTGGAAGAAACCTAAGAGCAGATGGATATAGTTTATATAGCCTATCTATAATAGAAAAGTTTGAGGATGGTAAGGTAATTTTCAGGTAAATTGCGGAGGTTATTATGCGTAAAAGTTTATATATAATTTTGAGTTCTTTTGCTGTAATGTCAGGGCTGTTGTTATTAATGATTGCTGTTAAGTCTAAGAAAAACAGGATTATGAATTTCTTATCTGGCTTAGCATTTACTGTGATTGGATTGGCTTTTATATATTTGATTGTTACAAATACTGTAACATTCCCTGAAGGTTGAATTACGTAGTATTTCATAAGATCGGTTATCCGATCTTTTTTCATATGCACTATATGGCTAAATAACGCCATATATGATAGGATTAATACAATATATTTCAAAGTAGGAGGATAATATGAAACTAAAAAAAGATAAGCTGATTTATTCCATGGACAAAGATAATGAACCTGTACTAACCATAAAGTCCGGCGACGAGTTATGGGTGGAAACTTGTGATTGCTTCACTGAAACAGTAAAAACAGAAGAGGATTTAGTCAGCGAACTAGATTGGACAAAGATTAATCCAGCTACTGGTCCGATATACGTATCAGACAGTTTACCTGGCGATGTATTAAAGGTAGAAATTTTGAAAATCGAAATCGAAGATAGTGGAGTAATGTTAGCAGCACCAGGTCTTGGAATATTTGGTGATGAAATTAAAAAAGAAGTCACAAAAGTTATTCCAATTAAAGACAAAAGAGCCATATTCAACAAAAATTTAAAAGTGGATATTAATCCTATGATTGGAGTAATCGGCACTGCACCCAAGGATGAACCAGTTCCTACTGGAACTCCAGAATCCCATGGCGGAAATATGGATTGTAAGAAGATAAAAGAAGGAAATACTTTATATCTTCCCGTAAATGTGGAAGGTGCCCTTCTAGCCCTGGGAGACCTTCACGCAGCCATGGCTGATGGTGAAATGAATGGAACAGGCATTGAAATAAGTGGTAAAGTTAAAATAAAAGTCACCCTTCTAAAGGATTATAAATTTGGCACTCCTATGATTGAATCGGATGATAAGTTAATGAGCCTATATTCTGCAAAGACTATGGAGGAAGCCACAAAGGGAGCTGCAAAAATCATGCACGAGGTAATTATGCATAGACTTAACTTATCTTTCGAGGAAGCTGCAATGCTACTTAGCATCGTGGGTGACCTCAGGGTTTGTCAGGTAGTTGACCCCAATGTAACCATGCGTGTTGAAGTTTATAAAAAGTATCTAAATTAAAACCTGTGCCAATTACTGGAGCAGAACTTATTAAACTTATTAAGCTGAGAAAAAATAAATCCTAGTAATCACGAATTTGTGTTTACTAGGATTGTTTCTATTGTTCCAACATGTTATAAATTACTTCTAAATGAACGTTTGAACCTGCTATTAAATCTTCATCCTTTGCTGACTCTTTTGGATTATGGCTGATTCCGTCCTTATTTGGCACGAATATCATAGCTGTAGGGCAAATTCTCGCCATCATTTGGGCATCGTGTCCAGCACCCGATGTCATTCTTCTGTATCTTAAGCCCTTGCCTTCTGCAGTAGCTTCTATCAACTTAACAATATTCTCATCGAAGGTTACTGGTTCGAAATCTGCTAATCTCTCTTTGGAAATTTTAACATTTTCTTCCTTTTCAACTACTTTTATAAATTCATCAAGTGCAGCTTTTTCTGCGTGCCACTTTTCTGTATTCGGGTTTCTAATGTCCACGGTCATTACAACTTTTTCCGGGATTACATTTATCATGTTAGGCGTAAATGCTATTTCACCAACTGTTGTAACGGTCTTGTGGGAGTCTTCCATTGTAGCCAGTGCGCGGTCCCTAAGGTAGGTCGTAATTCTAGCAGCTGCAAGACCAGCATCCTTACGTAAGTGAGTAGGAGTTGTACCTGCGTGGTTTTGAGTGCCTTCTATGGTTAATCTTTGCCATGAAATACCTTGTAGATTTTCAACTGCTCCCAGTTGATAATTTTCATAATCTAAAATTGGACCTTGTTCGATGTGGGCTTCTACAAAGCCTGCAGGAATTATTGTTCCGGGTTCACTATCTCCATAGTATCCGATTCTTTCTAGTTCTTCCTTCATGATTGTGCCATCGGTGCCCACGGCAGCTAGTGCTTCCTCTGCGCTCATATCGCCCACATATACTAGGGATCCCATCATGTCTGGTTGGTATCTAGAACCTTCCTCATTTGTAAAGAATTCAACTGCCAATGGTCTCTTGGTTTTTACGTTATTTTCTCTTAGTGTTTTAAGTACTTCAATTGCAGAAATTACGCCATAGCATCCATCGTAAATTCCAGCATTTATTACTGTATCTATGTGGGAGCCTGACATTATTGGTTTCTCGTGTTTGTTTTCTTCCGTTTCCCAAATTCCTATAACATTTCCAATTTTATCAATTACAATTCTAAGATCTTCTTCCTTCATCCACTCGACAACCTTATCTCTACCAAGCTTGTCTTCGTTGGATGCAGCTACTCTAGAAAGTCCTTCTTCAGTAATTCCTATGCTTCCCAATTCATTAAGTCTAGCTATAAGTCTTTCGCCATTTATTCTAATATCATATTGTTTGTGTTCCATTTTTCCTCCGAATTAGATTTATAAGTATAATATCATGAGCCAACCAATGGTTGGCTCATAAATATTATTAATCTCTACCTCTTCTTAATACCTTACCACTTCTTTGTCCTAAGTGCTCACCATTTTCTACAGTTAGCCCACCGTTTACGATTACGTATTCTATTCCTTCTGGGAATTGTACTGGGTCTTCGTAGGTGCCCTTGTCTATAACAGTTTCCGGATTAAATATTGTTATATCAGCGAAATATCCTTCCTTAAGCGCTCCCCTTTCCTTTAATCCAAAGGTAGTTGCAGGTCTTAAACTCATTTTATTTACAGCTTCTTCTAAGGTGAAGTTTCCTTCTTCCCTTACATATTTTCCAAGAACTCTTGGGAATGAGCCATATAGTCTAGGGTGAGGTTTTCCCGGACTTAAAAGTCCGTCTGTACAAACATTCATCTCAGGTCTACCCATGAATTTAACAACATTTTCCTCAGTTGCGTTGAAGTTAACCATTCCAACTGCATTTTCTTCTTCCATGATAATATCAAAGGTTGCAGTATATTGGTCCGTGCCTCTCAATTCTGCAAGTTGCGTTAGGGATAAACCTACTGCATCTTGATTTTTGTCAGTTACTACTGATGTAACAAATATTCCATCAAATCCTGCAAAGTCTATAAAGCTATCCCAGCCCTCTATGCCGTTTTCGATATCGTGCTTCATTCTTTCACGGTCAGCAGGGTTTTTCAATCTTTCGATTAGCTTATCCGTTCCACCATCGTGTGCCCAGCCTGGAAGTACAACTCCTAGCATAGTGGACCCAGCTATATATGGATATTGGTCAAATGTAACTTCGATGCCTTCAGCTTTAGCGTCTTCTATAAGCTTAATCATGTCATCAATTTTTGCCCAGTTTTTCTTACCACAAACTTTAAAGTGGGAAAAGTGAATTCTCACTCCAGACTCACGTCCGATGTGTAGAATTTCTTCCATTGAGCTAATAATATCATCAGCTTCAGATCTTTGATGAGTTACAAAAACTCCATCATATTCCGCTACAACCTTACACATTTCGATAATTTCTTCAGTTTCGCAGTAAGCACATGGCATGTAGATTAAACCAGTGGACAGTCCCCACGCTCCAGCTTCCATTTCACGTCTTGTAATATCTCTCATTCTTTGTAATTCTTCTGCATTAGGAAGTCTATTGTCTAATCCCATTGCTTCCATTCTGATGTTTCCATGTGGTACTAAGTAGCACATATTAACTCCTGGCACTACGTCTTCAATCATTTTTAAATAATTGTCAGTATTTTCATATTCCCAATTTATTTCATCAGAAACGCCTTCTAAACCTGCTAGGTTTTTTCTCCAAGGGCTGATAAACTCTATCGGAAGCGGAGCCATGGATATTCCATCTTGCCCCAAAAATTCAGTCGTAACTCCTTGCATAATCTTAGGTAGAACCTCTGGTTTTACTAATACGTCCAAGTCGCTATGGCTATGGGTATCGATAAATCCAGGAGCCACTACTAAACCTTCAGCATCAATTATGGTTGTTGCGTTAGAAGCATCAAACTCGCCTATCTTAGTAATTCTATCGTTTTCAATTAATATATTTCCCTTGTAGGATTTATCTCCTGTACCATCTACGATTAATCCATTTTTAATAAATATCGTCATCATTGTCTCCCTTTATTCATCAGACATCGGTAGTCTAGGCAATGGTTGTGCACCGCTTGCTATATCTATCTTTGAAATTACATATATTGCAATTAGAGCAATAAATCCACCCGGCACTATCGCACTAAGTCCAAATGGTGACTTAAGAACGAATATCCAAGCTGCAGCTACGATTGTACCAATAACGATTGCGTAAAAACCACCCTTTTCAGTAACCTTCTCTGCAAATAGTCCGAAGATAAATGCTGCGAATGGTCCTGCTGATCTAAGTGCAAATGCACTCATCATAACGCTGATGATATTTGATCTAGATAGTGCAACTGCTAGTCCGAAAAGTCCTGCAACTGTCATCGCAATTTGAGAAATTCTAATTTCTTTCTTAGAGTCAGCTTTTCCACCACTTAGGTATGGAACATACAAGTCGTTTGTAAACATTGTAGCAGTTCCAATCATATTACCTGAAGCACTACTTATAGTTGCTGCTACAACACCTGAAAGTACTAATCCCGCTACTACTGGGTGGGCAAATTCTACTGTTGCTGCTGCCAGCGCATTGGTCTTAGCTCCACCATCTGCAAATCCTGGTATTGCTACATAAGCCATTAGTCCAATTATTGCTGGTACTAAACCGAATGCTGCAGAGATAATTCCTGCCATTATTGAACCTGTAACTGATGTCTTTGCATCCTTAGCAGATGCTAAAGTTTGTACAATTTCTTGTCCTGTAGTAAATGTCATAAAGTACATTACTACATATCCTAATATAGTTGGTATTCCAACCCTAAACATATCTAAATAGTTTACTTCTCCTGCAGATGCAGCGCTGATTTCTTTAGCTCTTGAGAACAAGTTTCCTAATCCACCTATAGCTGGGTTTGTTGACATGATAAACATTGCAATGGACATACCAACTGTTATGAACAGTACGTGCATCATATTAGCTGAAGCTACTGATGCAAATCCACCAATCATCGTATATGCTATTACAACTATAGTTGTAATTATAACCGCAGTATTATAGTCAAAACCTGTAAGTAAGTTTATTATTGATGCAGTTGCAATGATTTGTGCACCTGTCGCCATAAATAATGCAAGTATAGAAGTTATAGCTGTTAGAATATGGGATCTCTTTCCATATCTCATACCGATAATTTGTGGTACCGTGTTAGCGTTTGCTCTTCTAAAATATGGTGCTATAAATGATACTAATATAAATCCTATACCACCTGCGATAACATACCAAGATGCAGAAAGACCAAAGTTATAAACGTTGTTTGCAACTCCCGTGGTACTCGCTCCACCAGTGTTTGCTGCAAATAGTGTTCCTGCCAGCGCCAATGCACCTAGTGATTTACCTGCCATCAAGAAGTCTTCACTGGATTGTGATGTCGACTTTTTCTTTTGATTATAGGAAGCAACCAATCCTATAACTACCGTTAAAGTTAAATAAAGTAAAATAACTATTAATGCTATACTACCCTTATCCATTATCTTCTCCTTCTTTATGTAATGGGGCTTAATAAGCCCCATAAACTAT
>CAYUJY010000116.1:0-6243 GCA_964445145.1 uncultured Peptoniphilaceae bacterium
GAAATTTTGACTTTAAGAAAGTCATTTTCAATACAATATAAATTATTATTCTCCATAGACTTTCTTGAATTCTTCCATGGCTTTTTTAAAGCATTCCATTGGAATTCTAGCGCTTCCCGCGCCTATTAAACCACCTTGATAATAAACATAATACGGATCTCGTAGTGGTCCATCAGCACTCATCTCTATTGATGAACCGTCTACAAAGCCACCAGCTGCCATTACTACTTTATTTTCATACCCTGGCATTTCCCAAGGTTCTGGCGATACATACGAATCTACTGCAGACGCTTCTTGAATTGCCTTGCAAAATGCCACAACCATATGAGGGTTATTAAATTCTATTCCCAGTATTATGTCAGACCTAGTATCATTCAATTCTGGAACTACCTTATAACCTAGAGCATTATATATACCGGCAAAAAGTGAAGCACCTTTTAAAGCTTGATTTACTACTAAGGGCGCTATAAATAACCCTTGTAAAGTGTTTCTCGTCGTGCCAAATGTAAGTCCAACTTCTTTTTCTAGCCCTGGAGCTGTCAATCTTCTAGAAATTAAGTCAATTAATCTTTTTTTTCCTGTTATATAACCTCCAGAAATCGCTAAGCCGCCTCCTGGATTTTTTATTAAAGAACCAGCTACTATATCAGCACCTATGTCTGATGGTTCTAACATTTCGGTAAATTCTCCATAGCAATTGTCGACAAAAATTATTAGTTCTGGATGCCTTTTCTTAATTTCTTCTATGACAGGTTTCATCTTTTCTATTGTTATAGCAATTCTTGAGCTATAACCAGTTGACCTTTGTATGGCAAGGACTTTGGTCCTTTCATTTATAGCACTTAATACTGCTGGGACATCAATATCCCCTTCCGAGTTTAGGGGTATTTCACTATAAAGTACCCCCCTGTCAATGAGCGAGCCTTCGTTGTCGCCTTCATTGACACCTATCACTTTTTTTAGAGTGTCATAAGGCGTACCGCTAATTTCTATTAGTTCGTCACCTTGTTTTAGTAATCCTGATAACACTAGGTTAATCGCATGTGTTCCAGATGCTATCGATGGCCTTACGAGGCTATCCTCAGTATTAAAAATACTACTAAAAATCGATTCAACCTTATCTCTACCTATATCTCCATAGCCGTATCCGGTTGGCCAAAAGAAATCTGTAGAACTAAGTCTATTTTCTTGTAATGCTGAAATTACCTTATACTGATTATACTCTCGAATTTTATCAAAAGCAGAAAACAATTCAGTAAGATTGTTCTCTGCTTTTTCAACATAATTAATTATGTTTTCATCTATTTTATATTTGTCAAATAATAAATTATATTTTAAATTCATCTTTAAAAAACTCCTCGGCTAGTTTTACTAAATATTCTAGTATTTCTTGTTCAATTTTAAATTCGTTTTTATTTATCCATATAGCTTTATCTTCTTTTTTAAACCAAGTAATTTGCCTTTTAGCAAAATTGCGACTATGTTGCTTTACTTTTTCTACAGCGTCTTTTAAAGGAATTTCACCTTCAAAATAGGGCTTAAATTCCTTATAACCAATTCCTTTAAGGGATTGCATGTCAAAATGATAACCTGCCTCTAACAGGCCATTTATTTCGTTTAAAAGCCCATCATTCATCATCTGCTCTACTCTGCTATCGATATTCTCATATAGAACTTCCCTCTTGTTGTTTAGCACAAAATACAAAAAGTCGTATTTTTTGTTCTTCTTCCTAAATTTTGAAAGATAAGTTGAAGGTTTATTATTCGTCTTCAGATATATTTCATAGGCTCTAATTACTCTATGCGTGTTATTCTCATCAACATATTCGCTTATATTCTCGTCTATATTTTTCAGAATGCTATATATGTGAGCTAGTCCTTTTTCTTCTACTATTTTTTCTATAGAAGAACGCGTTATTGCATCACTTTCCACTTCTCCAAAATTCATTTCATAAATTAAAGAGTGAAGGTATAATCCTGTTCCACCGACAAGAATTGGCCTTTTTTCTCTAGAATAGATTTCACTTATTAGTTTTTCTGTTCTTGTTTTAAACATTGCTGTATTAAAATTTTCATCAGGATTTACTATATCAATATTATGATGAACAATTTCATTCATTTCAGAAACGCTTATTTTGTCTGTTCCAATATCCATGCGCTTATATATTTGGTAAGCATCACAAGAAATTATTTCTCCATTAATTTTTTGTGCAAGTTCAATAGATAATTTTGTTTTACCTACACCCGTTGGGCCTGTTAATATTACTATTTTTTCTTTCATGTTTGTACCCTAAAAAATTCCTTCTCCAGCCAATTATTGGTAATCTTAATCATCGTTGGTCGACCATGGGGACAAGATAAAGGCATATCACAATTTTGCAATTCTTCTATTAATCTTTGGACCTCTAAGCTACTTAAATGTTTACCGCTTTTAACTGAAGACCGACAAGCTATTCTCATCACTTTATAGGGATCAAAATCATGAAGATTATCAATTTTTACATCAGATTCAAGTATGTTTAATAAAATACTCTCAGGAGAAGTGGAATCTAGATAAATTGGGATACTCCTTATTATTACAGAATTATCACCAAAATCTTCTACTTCTATCCCAAGTGATAGTAACTGTTCTTTAATAGCTATAATAGAATCAAATTCATTTTTCGTTAACTCTACTATATATCCTGATATTAAATTTTGAGTCGCTATATTTCCCTTTTTATATGATTCAACTAATTTTTCGTAATTTATTCTTTCGTGAATAGCATGTTGGTCAAGAACATAAAGAGTTTTATCAATGTTATCTTCAATTAGAAGATACTGCAAAAATAAGTTTCCGATATATCTGTATCCATTTGGAAAAAGCATGTTTTCGCTAGGTTTTTCCTCTGAGCGTTCTACATCTAGTGAAGATTCGTTTATTTTTTCAGTTTGAACATGATAATCACTACTATAATCCCTAAGTTCAACTAAAACCTCAGATTTTTGTTCATTTTTATTATCTTCTTTAGGGAAAATATCAATATCATTTGCTGTAGTACTAGAAATGAATCTATCATTTAAAAGATTTTCCATCGCATTTTCACTAAAAATATTTGATTTTTCTACCGGTTGTCTATCCATAAGATTTGGTATTTTTAAGTGTTTACTTAGACTTTCCTTCACCAATTTTTCAATTTTACTTTCTAATGCAATGAAGTCCAAAACTTTAATCAAGCTTTTTTTAGGGTGAATATTGATGTCCAAATATTTTGGATCAATATCTATATACAAAATAAAAACTGGGAATCGGTTAATGGGTATAACTGATGAGTATGCTTTTTCGATAGATTTGCCTAGATTTATATCAAATACAGCTCTATTATTTATAAATATATACTGTGAATTCCTATTACCCTTAAAAAGCAAATTATTAGAGACATATCCATGGATGGATATGTATTCATCGCTATAAGTGACTTCGAGTAAATTATTGCCAATATTATTCCCCAACACTGAATAAATGTTGCTTAGTAAATCCCTATTCTTATTAGTTTTTATTATTAATTGTGAATCCTTGATATAGTCCATTGAGACATCTGGATTAGACAAAGCAAGGCGATTTATTATGTCATTTGTTTTAGATATCTCAAAATTTTTATTCTCCAAGTAATTTTTTCTTACTGGCATACTATGAAACAAATCTCTGCATGAGATGGTCGTCCCCTCATTAGATACAATTTCATTCTGTGAAACAATATTTCCGCTATCATCAATAATCGCATGGATTCCAGCTAATTCACCAACAACCTTAGTGATTACTTCCACCTTGGACACTGCAGCTACACTTGAAAGTGCCTCACCTCTAAATCCAAGTGTATAGGTTCTTTCCAGGTCATCAATTTTTAATATTTTTGAAGTTGTATGTCTTTTAAAAGCAATTTTTAAGTCTTCCTTAGACATACCCATACCGTTATCAGATATTTTAATTAGTGATGAACCATTGTTTTCTATCTCAATAATAATTTTATCACTTCCAGCGTCGACAGAATTTTCAACCAATTCCTTAACGATGGATGCAGGATTTTCAATAACTTCACCTGCTGCTATTTTAATTATCGTTTCATCTGATAAAACATTTATTCTATTCAATGTCATCAAGCATCTCCTTGATCCTATTTAGTTCTAAAAGACTTTCTAGTGGCGTCATGCTATCAATATTTAAAGATTCTATGTGCATAATTATTTCTTTATTTTTATCTTCATGAATTACAATTTCTGGCTCTACTGATTTCGGGAAATAAAATTCCAGTTGCTTATTTCCACCTGTCATATACTCATCAAGATACTTATTAGCACCATCTATTATTTCTGGCTTAATTCCTGCTAAAATTGCAACATGAATGCCATATGATTTATCTGAGATTCCATCGATTACCTTTCGTAGAAATAAAATATCTCCACCTTTTTCTCTAACTTGCATAGTTTGATTTTTGATGTTTGTATATTTATCACTCATATTAACCAATTCATGATAATGAGTAGCGAATATTGTCTTTGCTCCGATTTTGGATACTATGAAGTCAACCAATGACTTTGCAATGGATAAACCATCATAAGTACTGGTTCCTCGACCTACCTCATCTAGTATCAATAGACTTTTATTTGTGGCATTGTTTATGATGTCTGCCATCTCTTTCATTTCCACCATAAACGTACTTTCACCCATATAAAGGTTATCATGTGCTCCAATTCGCGTAAATATTCTATCGAAAACAGGTAATTCAGCGCTTTCGCCTGGCACAAAACAACCAATCTGCATCATTATTGATATGAGTGCAACTTGTCTCATGTATGTGGATTTTCCAGCCATATTTGGACCCGTTAAAATGATAAAATTTTTATCATCCGCAATATATGAGTCATTTTTGATAAATTTATCTACATTTTGTTCTACAATAGGATGCCTACCACCCTTGATATTAAGTGTACTATGTTCTGAAATTGATGGCTTTACATAGTCATTCTCATATGAAATATGGGCAAAGTTACTAAACACATCGATTTGTGCTATGGATTTTGAAATTTCAATTATACTGTCAAACCTATCTAAAATGGTGCTTCTCACTTCTTCATACAAGAAGTACTCTAAATTATTTATTTTGTCTTTGGAATTAAAAATATTAGATTCTTCATTCTTTAATTCTTCAGTAAAGTACCTCTCAGATCCTACTAAGGTTTGTTTTCTTATAAAATAATCAGGTACCATATCAACATTAGATTTGGTGACATCAATAAAGTAGCCAAGTATCTTGTTATACTTAACTTTTAGATTTTTAATCCCCGTGTCTTTTTTAAGTTTATTTTCATAATCCGAAATCCAGGTTTTAGAATCGATTGATGTGGACTTTAAGCGATCCAGTTCTTCGCTATACCCTATTTTAATAACATCTCCATTTTTAGGAGACAATGGCGCTTCGGTTTCAATTGATTTATCTATAAGCTCATACAAATGTCTATTTTGATCTAAATTCTTAGCCAGATTTATTACATGCTCATTACTGTAGGTGTTTAAGAGTTTTTTTATTGGCTCTAAAACCTCTAATGATTTCTTTAGAGCTATTAAATCCTTAGGGCTATTGCTATTGCCACTCAATCTAACCATAATTCTCTCTAAGTCATATATTTTGTACAAGTGGCTTCGTAGCTCACTTAATAAATACAAATTACTAAATAAATCTTCAACAATACTTAATCTTTTAGAAATTTCATTTTTCACCTTAAGAGGATGTTCCAAAAAATTTCTTAATAGCCTAGAACCCATGGCAGTTCGAGTTTTATCCAACAATTTAAATAATGTGCCAGTTGACTTATTTACATCTTCAGAAAAAACATCCAAACTTAGTAAGCTATGCTTATCAAGTAGCATGAACATATCAAAGTCTACATAGGTTAAGGTCCTAATATGACTTATGTTACCAAATTGGGTTTCTTCTAAATAGTCCATTAAGTTGCCAATGGAGTTTTTCATAAGGGCTGATTTATTAATCTCGTTTGTAGATATATTATTAAGTTCGAAATTTTCAATTATATTTTTGTAATTCTTATCTTTATCAGCATTGATAATATTAACTAAAATATTTGTACTTTTTAAAAATGTAATAATCTCCTCATTGGCATTATTTACAATTATTTCTTTAATTTGTAGCGTTGACAATTGATTCTTAAGCAAGCTATTTGGGTGGTTGTAGTCCTCTTTTATTT
>CAYUJY010000117.1:0-5287 GCA_964445145.1 uncultured Peptoniphilaceae bacterium
TTATGTTGGCACCTTCTTAATCTTTAGTGATTACCTGAAAAACTCCATTCGTCTCGCCGCCTTAAGTCATATTCCTAATATTTACTTATTTAGTCACGATAGTGTGCATTTAGGGGAAGATGGTCCAACCCACCAACCTATTGAGCAACTATCTATGCTTAGGACAATACCAAATTTCCATGTTTTTAGACCAGCAGATTCGACTGAAACCGCATATGCATGGAAAGTGGCAATGGAATCTAAGGAAACACCAGTGGCGTTGGCCTTGAGTAGACAAAAGTTGCCAAATCTTGCAGGAAGCTCTGAAAATACAGAAAAAGGCGGATATATAATTGCTGAGGCACAAAATCCAATGCAATTGATACTGATGGGAAGTGGGTCTGAAGTAAGTCTTTGTTTAGAAGCTAAGAACAAACTTGAAGATAAAGGTATTGGCGTAAGAGTAGTTAGTATGCCATGCATGACCCTATTTGACCAACAAGATGAAGAGTACAAACAATCTGTGTTGCCAAACGAGATGAGAAAGAGGATTTCCATCGAAGCCGCAGCGACGCTACCTTGGTACAAGTATGTGGGACTAGACGGAATTACAATCGGACTTGACAGATTTGGTGAATCAGCACCAGCAGCGAAAGTATATGAATATCTAAATATCACTACAGATAGAATTTTAGAAGAGGCAAAAACCATAATAGATATGGATTAACAAATGAAAGCTAACAGGTCCAAGGGATTAACCTCGGACCTGTTTTGTCGTTTGTTCGGATAAAAATAGTGTAGTAGCAATTTTGCCACTACACTATTATTAATATTCTATACTAATTGTTTTACTGCTTCGTATGCTGCTTCGTAGTTTACTTCATCTGTAATTTCAGGAACTCTTTCGATGTAAGCAATTGTACCTAATCTATTAACTACGACAACTCCTCTGCCTAATAGATTTAATTCATTTAATACAAATCCATATTTTTCACCAAAATCATGATTTCTGTAATCGGATACTATCATTGTGTTGTCGATTCCTTCGTTAGCGCAGTATCTTGCTTGAGCAAATGGAAGGTCCGCAGAAATGGTAACTACTACAACGTCATCGCCTAATTTTGTAACAGCATCGTTAAATTCGTGGGTTTGAATTGAACAAACCTTCGTGTCGATTGAAGGAACAACTGAATAAACTACCTTTTTGCCCCATAGTGAAGCTGAATCAAATTCAGTTAAGTCGTTCTTTACTGCTTTAAATACTGGAGCTCTTTCTCCTACTTTAACATCAGTGCCGCCTAGGGTCATTTCAGTTCCTGCAAATGTTACTTTCATATTAATACCTCCATAAAATCGTTTGTTCATTCATACCACAATTGTTTAATCATTAATCATTGTTATTAAAATTACAATTAATTAAGCATCAGAAATCTTTAAGTCATCTAGTATCCATAGGGTTTTAGAATTATAATCGATCAAGCCTTCATCCTTCATTTTCTTTAGTTCTCTAGATAAGGAAGTTCTTTGGACTCCGAAATTTTCTGCAATGGATTTTTTGCTTTTTCTTAGTGTAATTTCCGTAGAACTTTGTTGTTTACTCTCATATTCCAAATAGGAGATAATTCTTTTTCTCAAACTTCTAGCCGTATTGTCCCTTAATTTGCCACTGATGATATATGCATTATCTGAAATGTACTCTAAATATCCCAACAAAAAGTTGTTGTCAAAGGAGAGTAGAGTCATCAATTCATCCCTTGGAATACCTAGTAATGTTGTATTTTCTTTAGCTGTTATCGTCATGGGATAAATTGGGTTCTTAGAATAAATGAGATTTCCTCCAATTAAATCATTTTCTTTAAATTCAGCGATTGATAAAAGTCCACCTTCTTCATCGATTCTTTCAATTATTACACGTCCAGTTAAAATAATCTCCAATTTTTCGCAATAATCACCTTCGTAATGTAAAATATTGTTTTTAAGAAATTCAGATAGAATTATTTTGCCGCTTTTATAAAGCTCTAATACATATTCATCTTCGAAGGTTTCCATCAATTTTGATTTTTTAATTTTCTTTAAAATATTTTTCATAAACACCTCAATTAGTTACCACGGTAACACTATTTATATCCATTATAATTCATAATAGTTACATGTTCAATTGGAAGGAGTTTATATGAAAAAATTTGTAACGCCTATAAGGCTAATTTTCTTGGGATTGTTTTTGTTCCTCTTAGCTAGGGGGAAGATAATGTTGTGGTTGGCTCTCTATGGAGCATCATTGGTGTTGGCACTGTTTTTTGGTCGAATTTACTGCGGGTATATGTGCCCCATGAATACAGTTATGGTTCCAACGGATTGGCTATCTAAAAAGTTAAATATTAAAACTGACAAAGTTCCAGGATTTTTAAAGAATGAAGCATTTACTTGGATATTCCTTGTACTTACCATAGGAATTATGCTCTTTTCAAAAAGGATATTACAAAAGGATATTCCAGTATTGTTGATATGGATTGGCATTTCTATTTTAGTAACTCTTAGGTACAAACCTGAAGTTTTTCATAATCTACTATGTCCTTTTGCATCATTACAAAAAGTATTTGGCGGCAAATCTAGAAATACGGAATTTGTTGATGAAAGTACGTGTATAGGTTGCAAATTATGCGTAAAAGTATGCCCAGCAGGTGCTATCGAAATGATTAAAGATGATAAGTATGCAAAAATAGATAATTCCTATTGCCATCAATGTCTATCCTGCGAACCTGTTTGTCCAAAGGATTCAATATCCTATACAAAAAATAAATAAGAGGAGATTTCTCTCATTTTATAAACCCACCTCCATGGGTGACCCTCGAACTAGATAAATTACAGTTCGAGGGTAAATTTTATTTAATCTTTTAAGATATTTTTCTGAAAATTTGATAAAAATTCTCCATAATATTGGTAATTTTATACCAAATCGTTTATAATGTTCCATGGAGGTGGAATAATGAAGAAATTTGCATTAGCAATGGCATTAGTTTTATGCCTAGGAACACTAGTAGCATGTGGTGGCGGTGAAAAAGCTCCTGCATTAAAGGATGGAACATACACAGCATCAGCAGAAGGTTTCAGCAATGATACCCCTGTAGACGTGGAAGTAACTGTAGCTGAAGGTAAAATATCTGCAGTATCAGTAACAAACCACGGCGAATCAATTGATTACATCCCAGCAGTAGCAGAAGCTCTCGAAGCAGTTCCAGCAAGCATAGTTGAAAAAAATTCAGCTGAAGTTGATGGAGTTGCAGGCGCTACATTTACAAGTGATGCTATCAAAGGCGCAGTTACAACTGCTCTTGAAGGCGCGAAATAAGTAATACTTAAGAGAGTTTGAGGCAATCAAACTCTTTTTACATATGAAGAACATGAAGAAATTTTATTATGCAGTAAAAGTAGGAAAGACTCCAGGAATATACAATACCTGGGAAGAATGTAAAAGTCAGGTAGATGGATTTAGTGGAGCTACTTACAAAAAATTCTCTACAGAAGAGGAAGCACTAGAATATATTGGCGGTAAATCAGAGGTTGTAGTGAGTCCAGAAACCTTAATCGCATATGTGGATGGTAGCTACGACAATAGTGATGGTAGCTATAGTTTTGGTGCGGTGATTTTAACTGATGGAGAAGTCAAAAAGTTCAACAAAAGATATCCTAAAGATGATTATTCTGAACACCGTAATGTAATTGGAGAAATTAAGGGTTCAATTTTTGCGATGAAATATGCCATGGATCATGGTTTTGAAAATCTTATACTTCATTATGATTATTTGGGAATTGAAAAATGGGCTAAGGGCGAGTGGAAGAGAAACAAACCCGCAACAGTGGGATATAAGGACTTCTACGACAGTGTCAAAGATAATTTGAAAGTAACGTTTGTTAAAGTGCTTGCCCATTCAGGCAATGAATATAACGAGTTAGCCGATAAACTTGCAAAATGTGCGAAAATTTAATACGATTTTCTAAATGGAGTTGATTAGTCTTGAAAAAATTATTCCTTAGATCCTTTTTAATATCTTTAGTAATATTTATGTTCGCCTACGGGGCGCTGTTTGCAATGGCTTTAGATGGATTTAAAATATTGGCAGATAATGATACACTTACGCCCCAAAATGATGTGGATGTAGATAATAAAGAGCCGCTGACTAGCCTGAATATAAAGGCAGCAGAAGAGGAAGAAATACCCTTCGAGACCAATGCGGTTAACTTTTTATTATTGGGTGTAGACTCCAATGATGCGGCAAAGTCGGGAACTCGTACGGATACGATAATACTCGTGCGAGTGGATTTTAATGAAGGTGTACTTAACATGTTATCCATACCTAGGGATACTCGACTCCTAGTCAAAGGTGCTTTAGATAAAGTAAACCATGCTCACCATTATGGGGGAGTAGATTTAACTCTAAAATCCATAAACGATTACTTGGGTACGGACATAAAGCATTTTGTTAAACTAGACTATAAGGCTGTAAAGGAACTTGTCGATGCCATTGGTGGCGTGGATATATATGTACCGAGAAGAATGCAATACTACGATCCTGTAGTGAAGTTTAGGGTAGATTTGCAAAAGGGCCAACAAGTCTTAAATGGAGATAAGGCGCTACAGTTCTTAAGATGGAGATCAAACAATGCCATGACTGCTGGGTATTTCGATGGAGATATTGGTAGAATTGGAACTCAACAATATTTTATCAAGGAGTTTATGAAGCAGCTTATACAACCAAAAAATCTAGTAAAGCTACCAACAATGGTAAACAGCTACTATAAGTATGTAAATACCAATATATCAATGGAAGATATAATAAAAAGCGTAGCCCAAGTAGGAAAGTTAGATATTGAAAATATGAGAACTGAAACTATTCCAGGAACAGACCCGACGATAGATGGAGTTTCATACTTCACTCCATATAAAAATCAAACCTTAAAGCTAGTGGAAGAAATGGGATTTATTGAATCCGTCGAAAATGAAAAAACGAAATAGATAAATACTGAAGATAAAATTTAAGTGCTTTATACTTATACATTAACCCCTCAAAATTGATGAAATGAATTTATTTGAGGGGTTTTTGTATGGAAAACATATGGTTACAATATAAAATAAATCAGTAACATAATTGGAAGTAAGTACGTTTAGTTTAGGCAGGAAAGTAAAATAAAAGAGTAAGCAAAAATTCACTTACTCCTTAAAGTTAGACTTTTTAATGTCACTCCATAAGAATATGAAGGCCTATAATTAAATAGATGGCCCTGCATCTACCAATAACTTCATAGCATA
>CAYUJY010000117.1:5297-6207 GCA_964445145.1 uncultured Peptoniphilaceae bacterium
TAACTTCACAAAACTGTTATCTTCATACTTTGCAAAGTTATCTATAAATAATTTTGCAAGATTTTTCGCTTTTTCTTCCCATAAATTTTCGTCTGAGTAGGTATCTCGTGGATCTAAGATCATGGAGTCCACCTTAGGCAAACTCGTTGGAACTTCGAAGTTAAAATATGGAATGGTTTTAGTAGGAGCAGTTTCAATCGCACCATCCAAAATCGCATTTATAATACCACGGGTGTCCTTGATGGATATGCGTTTGCCACTTCCGTTCCAACCTGTATTTACTAAGTAGGCCTTTGCGCCGCTCTTCTCCATTTTTTTCACCAATTCTTCAGCATATTTAACAGGTTCTAAAAGTAAGAATGCTAAACCAAAACATGCCGAGAACGTCGGGGTAGGTTCAGTAATACCTCTTTCGGTTCCTGCGAGTTTAGCTGTAAAACCTGAGAGGAAGTAATACTTAGTTTGTTCCGGTGTTAATATTGAAACTGGAGGTAATACACCGTAAGCATCAGCGGATAGGAATATTACATTTTTAGCTTCCGGAGCTGCCGATATTGGTTTTACAATGTTTTCTATATGGTCTATGGGGTAGGAAACGCGGGTATTTTCTGTTACAGTTTGGTCATTAAAGTCAATTTTCCCATTGGAATCGAGACTTACATTTTCCAAAAGTGCATTTCTTTTTATGGCTTGATATATTTCTGGCTCTGAATCCTTATCGAGATTTATTACCTTGGCGTAGCAGCCACCTTCAAAGTTGAATATCCCTTCATCATCCCAACCATGTTCATCATCTCCTACAAGAAGTCGATTTTTATCCGTTGAAAGAGTAGTTTTACCCGTACCTGAGAGACCGAAGAAAATAGCTGTATTTTCGTTGTTTTTGTCTGTGTTAGCTGAACAGTGCATA
>CAYUJY010000118.1:0-6202 GCA_964445145.1 uncultured Peptoniphilaceae bacterium
GACGCAGGAAAGGTTTATTCCTGGGGGAAAAATAACTACGGGGCTACAGATTATCCTACGGATGACGGCTACGTGGACATATATTCCGGATATTTCAACAATTACGGAATTAAGGAAGACGGAAGTTACAAGGCCTGGGGCTTGGACGGATTCCTGATGGGCTCTGATGAGCAGGGGAGAGACTTGTTCACGAGACTTGTACACGGCGGTAAGATGACACTCTTAATCGCGTTGGTTGCCGTCGCCATTCAGGTATTTCTGGGGGTTTTAATAGGTGTTATCGCAGGTTTCTACGGTGGCTGGGTGGATAATATTCTCATGAGATTTGCAGAGATTATTTCATCATTCCCGTTCTATCCGCTGATTATAACCCTATCGGCACTACTTCCGATAAATGTCACCCAATACCAAAGATTAATCATGATAATGGTTATCTTAGGAGTGTTGAACTGGCCATCCATCGCAAGATTGGTGCGTGGTGAAATCCTATCCATCAGGGAGAAGGACTACATCACCGCAGCGAAGGCACTGGGACTAAAGGAGAGAGATATTATGCTTTCTCACATGGTTCCTAATATAATTTCAATAATAATAGTAAGGGCAACGATTGGTTACGCATCTAGTTTACTAACTGAGGCATCCCTTTCCTTCTTAGGATTCGGGGTACAAAATCCTTATCCATCCTGGGGTAATATAATGACAGCCTCCAACAGCCCGGATGTACTCCGTCTGTATTGGTGGAGATGGATATTCCCTGGTATGGCAGTATTCCTAACAGCTCTTACAGTTAACCTTATAGGTGACGCACTTCGAGATGCTATGGACCCTAAGGCGCAAGAAAGGTAGAAATATATGGCACTATTAGAAATTAAAAATTTACACACATATTTTAAAACTAAAAGAGGCATGATAAAGGCCGTATATGGAGTCGATCTTTCGCTGGACAAGGGAAGGACCCTGGGGGTCGTAGGTGAGTCGGGCTCCGGAAAGAGCCAGACAGCCATGTCCATTTTGAGGCTATTTGAAAAGAATCAAGAAATCTATGAGGGCGAGATTATTTTTGACGGCGAGCATATTGAGACGAAATCCATTAAGGAAATGGAAGAGATAAGGGGAAATGATATTTCTATTATCTTCCAAGAGCCCATGACCTCATTGAATCCGGTATTCACTGTGGAGAGACAGCTGAGCGAAGTATTCATGTTGCATCAAAACATGAATGCCAAGGAGGCTGCGGAAAACTCCGTGAAGATGTTGGAAATGGTAAAGATTCCCAACCCAGACGTGGTTGTGAAGCAATATCCATTTGAGCTATCCGGTGGTATGAACCAAAGGGTTATGATAGCTATGGCGCTGGCTTGTAGACCGAAGATGCTGATTGCGGATGAGCCTACAACAGCACTTGACGTAACCATACAGGCACAAATTCTAAAGCTAATGAATGACTTGAAGGAACAAACCAATACGGCAATCATGTTTATTACCCATGACCTTGGCGTAATAAATCAAATGGCAGACGATGTAGCGGTAATGTATTGCGGGCAGGTGGTAGAAATGGCTCCTGTGGATTATATATTTAAAGATAAAACCACGAACTACTCCCATCCGTACACCGAGGGTTTACTATCCTCCATTCCATCAATTACATCCGATAGAACCCAAAGACTTTCCACCATACCAGGTTCCGTACCACATCCACTGGACCTACCAGAAGGATGTAGATTTGCAGAAAGATGCAAATACGCTACCCAAAAGTGCGTAGACGAGATGCCTGATATAGTAAAGGTAAATGAGTTCCAAGAAATCAGATGTTTCTATCCGGAAAAGGGGGTTAGAAGCAGTGGAAAATAAAAAAGTATTATTTAAAATAGAAAACCTGAAGAAGTACTTCCCACTAAAGAAGAAATTCTTCACAGACAGACAAAGGTACGTCCACGCAAACGAAAATATTTCATTGGAAATATTTGAAGGGGAGACCTTGGGGCTCGTAGGTGAATCTGGTTCGGGAAAGTCTACCTTTGGTAGAACCATAATTCAAATCTATGACCAAACAGAGGGAACAACTCTCTATTATGGCAAAAAGGTTTCAGATTATGCACCAAAGTATGTAGGTGAAATGATTCAAAGAATACCAAAGGCATATCCTGAGTATCTTAAGGCAGCAGAAGAGCTGGAAAATATGTATGCCCAAAGGGCAAATGAGACCGACCAGGATAAGCTCCACGAGATTGAAGACAAGTTAATATTTAAAAGACGTGATATCCAAAATAGCTATCTTAACATGATAAGATTAGCAGGTGGATTATTGACACACAATAACCTAAATGATGTGTCTGAGGTTTTAAAATCACAAAACAATGTGAGAAGAAAACTTTCAGAAAACACTGATAAGCTTGAAACACTGGAGCTTAAGCTATCAGATAGTGAATATGAAAATAAGTACTCTGCACTGGAAGCCGAGAAAGAAGCGCTTATGAAAACCCGTGCACAAATCATTATGGAGCTAAACTCCGAGGATAGCAAGGTTGAGGCATTGAGGGCAGTTTGTAAAAACAATGATGGCTTTACCGAACTGGAAGCCATGCGAGACGATGGAATAGATTTATCTCAACTAACGGACTATGAAATGAGAAAGTTTAGAAAAGACCTACAAATCATATTCCAAGACCCATATTCTTCATTGGATACGAAGCTTACCGTAGGAAATATTATCGGTGAAGGTGTCATAGCCCATGACATGTTTAAATCGAGAAACTCTAAAGGGTATAACGACTATATTAAAAAAATCATGGCACAATGCGGATTGTCATCGTATTTCATTCACAGATATCCCCATCAGTTCTCTGGTGGTCAACGACAAAGAATTGGCATCGCAAGAGCATTAGCTGTTCAACCAAAGTTTATCGTATGTGATGAAGCCGTTTCTGCACTGGACGTTTCCATCCAATCCCAAGTAATAAACTTACTACAGGATTTAAAGGAAGAAAACAGACTGACCTATTTGTTCATAACCCATGACCTTTCAGTAGTAAAATATATTTCTGACCGAATAGCGGTTATGTATCTAGGTAATGTGGTGGAGCTATCTGAATCCGATGAAATATTCGAAAATCCACTGCATCCTTATACTAGGGCACTTCTGAATGCTATCCCGCGTACGGATGTGGGCAGTAATCAAGTGCTATCCATACTGGAAGGAGACATTCCTTCTGCAGTAAATCCACCTACTGGATGTAGATTCCACACTAGGTGTAAATACGTAATGGAAAGGTGCATAAACTTTGAGCCTGATTTACAAGATGTGGGTAATGGACACTTTGTAGCATGTCACTTGATGGATATGGAAGAACCTGAAAGAAGTATATATACTTCTAAAATTGACCAAGAGGAAATCGAAAGACTTAAAGATGAACAAGATTTATTATTCCAAGATTAATAAATCTCCCTTAGAAGGAGTAATCTAAATGGTATTTAAGAAACCCGTAGATAAATCAGACAATCTCTCAAAGGCGGAAGAAGAGAAAAAGCTAGAAGAATTTCGAGAAAATTTTGATAAAGAAGATGAAAAGGCTTTAATTTCTGCAGCATTGAAGACGTATATGCCGGTTGTAATTGGGATATGTGTCGGATTTGCTCTAATTGGGCTGCTTATTAGTCTATGGTTAAACTAAAATGAAGTGAGAATTCAAATGAGTTCTCACTTTTTTGGTATTATGGCATAAGTTGGGTATATAAACTTAAGAGATTTTTACGAGGAGGAAATATGAGTACAGCAGCATTTTTTGATATTGACGGAACCATATTCAGAGATTCCTTGATGATAGAAAATTTTAGGAAACTGGTAAAGCACGAAGTAATAGACGATATGGTATGGTACACAGACGTAAAGGAAGTCCATGACAAATGGAACAAGCGCCACGGTGACTACGATGAATATCTAGAAACATTAGCTAAGGTCTATATTGATAATCTAGTAGGGGTGGATATCTCATATCTCAACTTTATTGCAGAAAAAACAATAAATGATTCCTTCGATAACGTATATAGGTATTCAAGGACGAGGCTAGCGTGGCATAAGGAAAATGGACATAAGATATTTTTCATATCGGGAAGTCCATCCTTCTTGGTATCCCGCATGGCAGGCAAATATGGCGTTACAGAATTTCGAGGAACAGAATATCACGTGGATGAAAATAATAGATTTACTGGAGTAATCGATAAGATGTGGGACTCTAAAAGTAAATATAATGTTGTGTTGGAGCTTTGCGAGAAGTACGATATAAATCTAGAAAGCAGCTATGCCTACGGTGACACAAATGGCGACTACTCCATGCTAAAGTTGGTGGGAAACCCTATTGCGATAAACCCAAACCACGAATTACTTTTAGCCATAAAGGGTGACGAGGAACTATCTAAAAAAACTACCATAGTAGTCGAGCGAAAAGATACAATTTATATTTTGGACCCAAGCGTAAAAACATTTGAAACTTGATATTTATGTGCTATAATTTTAATATACCTTATTGAGAGTGGTGGAGGGAATGGGCCCTATGAAACCCGGCAACCTGGAAAAGGTGCCAAATCCCACAGATTATATCTGAAAGATGAGGAAGTGAACCGTCCTTTATTTCAGGGCGGCTTTTTTGTGAGACTTCACAGTGAAGCGAGTCCGATAGGGCGAAGGTGAACTGATGAGGATCATACGCAAAGGATTCCCGAGAATCAAGCTCGAAGGGCGAAGATGAGCGGCAGAATCCGACTGCGCTTATTACTTCAGGGTTAGATTTAGTAGTCGTAGGGGTCTAACTCAGTTTTGAACCATGAACGGATAAGGAGATTTCCCCCTACGAAAATGAAATTGTATATAAGGTATAAAAATAAAGGAGGAATTTAATGAGTAAATGGCTATTTACTTCGGAGTCAGTGACCGAAGGACATCCGGATAAAATGTGTGACCAAATTTCAGATGCTATCTTGGATGCGATAATAGAAAAAGATCCCAACGCAAGGGTGGCATGTGAAACCATGGCGAGCACGGGAATGGTGATGATAACAGGGGAAATTACAACCTCAGCATATGTAGATTTCCAAACCATAGTTAGAAATACGGTGAGAGAAATTGGATACGATAGAGCTAAATACGGTTTTGATGCAGATACTTGCGCAGTTATTTCATCTATAAAAGAACAATCAGGCGATATAGCTATGGGTGTTGATAGGGAAAATACAGAAGATGAGCTAGACGGAGTAGGAGCAGGAGACCAAGGGCTTATGTTCGGTTACGCATGCAACGAAACTAACGAATTGATGCCATTACCGATATCCTTAGCCCATAAATTGGCTATGAGATTGTCATATGTTAGAAAAAGCAAGATATTGACCTATTTGAGACCAGATGGAAAAACACAAGTTACAGTGGAATATGTAGATGGAGTTCCAAAGAGACTGGAAAATATAGTAATTTCTACGCAACACGAAGAACATATTTTGCCTAACATATTGAGGGAAGAAATAATTGAGCATGTAATTAATCCAATAGTGGACCCTGATTTGATAGATGAAAATACAAAAATTTATATAAACCCAACAGGTAGATTCGTAATCGGCGGACCAATGGGAGATGCAGGACTTACTGGAAGAAAGATTATCGTAGACACATACGGTGGATATGCAAGACACGGCGGTGGTGCATTCTCAGGAAAAGACCCTACGAAGGTAGACAGATCCGCATCCTACGCAGCGAGATATGTGGCGAAAAACCTAGTAGCAGCAGGACTTGCAGATAAATGTGAGATTGGAATAAGCTATGCAATCGGAGTAGCAAAGCCATTGGCTGTGTATGTTGATAGCTTTGGAACTAGCAAATTCACCAATGAAGAACTAGAAGAATTCGTAAGCAAGGTGTTCGACTTAAGACCAGCAGCAATAATTAGAGACTTGGACTTAAGAAAACCTATATATAAACAACTGGCAGCATATGGACACTTCGGTAGAGAAGACCTAGGTGTAGCCTGGGAAAAGACAGACAAAGTTGATGAATTAATAAAATTAGCAGGAATTTAAATGCAAAATGACATGGAGCTTTCCATGTCATTTTTGTATGGATGACTTTTGTAAGGGGAGGTGCCGAAGGCGGAGGGGTTGGACTTTCAATGTGCAATTAATGGATAAATAAAGTTGTATGTCTAACTAAATTTAAAGT
>CAYUJY010000119.1:0-6093 GCA_964445145.1 uncultured Peptoniphilaceae bacterium
CGACACAGTAAGTGGTTATCGTTTATGCGACCTCGTTTAAAAATTGCAAGAAACTTATTGCGTGATGATGGAATTATCTTTATTTCGATTGATGATAACGAACAATCCGACTTAAAAATGCTTTGCGACAGTATTTTTAGAGAAGAAAACTTTTTTTCTCAGGTTATAATTCAGTCAAACAAGAGAGGGCAAACCTATAAGCAAATTGCAAAAACACACGAGTATTTGTTGATATACACTCGTTCCCCTGAAGCAGAATTTAATGAAATGGTAAGAAATGGAGAAGTAGGACCTATTATGTTAGGTAGAGACCATCATGACGTTTCAGGTACGGATTCACCTTTCAGAGAAACTGCAAACATTAAAGACGGTAGTAGTGTGATGGCTGATATGCCTACACAATGCTTTGCTGGAAATGCAGCAAGAGGAATGAGTTTGATTGCACTTCACAATGGTGGAGGAGTAGGTATAGGTAAGTTTATTAATGGTGGATTTGGTATGGTTTTAGATGGCTCTGAAAGAGTTGATGAAATATTGAAAACTGCTATGCCATGGGATGTTATGGGTGGAGTTGCAAGACGAGCATGGGCTAGAAATGAAAACTCAATTGAGACTGTTATAGAATACAATGATAAATTTGAAGATACGGATCATATTACAATTCCATTTGTAGCAGACAATGATTTAGTTAAGAATTTAGTAGAAAAAGAATATAAAAGAGTATAACAAAGTTCTTAGGCATCTAAGTATTTTAGATGCATAAGAAACAATTATTAATTTATAATGAATAAAAGTCAAAATGTATTACAAAAATATTGTATTTGGAGGAGTAAAAATGAATCATATTCTAATTGATGGTAATAACTTAAGTTTAGAACAATTTATTGATGTTACAAGAAACAATGCAAAAGTAGAATTAACAGAGTAATCTATTGCAAAGGTAAATAAAGCAAGAGCTTTAGTAGATAGATATGTTGCAGAAGATAAGGTAGTATATGGAATAACAACTGGCTTTGGAAAGTTCAGTGATGTAACAATAACTGGTGATGAAACAAAGACTTTACAAAGAAATCTTATTATAAGCCATTCCTGTGGAGTTGGCGATCCATTCGCTGAAGAAATAGTCAGAGGAATTATGCTTCTTAGGGCTAATGCTCTAGCAAAAGGATTTTCTGGTATAAGGCTGTCAACATTAAATTCATTAATTGAGATGCTTAATAAAGGTGTACATCCTATAGTTCCAGAAAAAGGTTCATTAGGGGTAAGTGGAGACTTATCTCCATTATCCCATGTTGTTTTGGTCTTATTAGGTGAGGGTGAAGCTATTTACAAAGGTGTTAGAATGCCTGGTAAGGAAGCAATGGATAAGGCTGGAATTGAAACAATTGAGTTAACTTCTAAGGAAGGTTTAGCTCTTATCAATGGAACTCAGGTTATGACCTCTGTAGGCGCTCATACAATCTATGATGCTATAAATCTAAGTAAGACAGCTGATATAGTGGCATCTATGACTGCTGAAGCATTAAATGGTATAACAGATGCTTATAATCCAGGGCTTCATAATGCAAGGGGTCAAAAAGGTCAAATAAATACAGCTAAAAACCTTTTAAGGATATTAGAAGGAAGTAAGAACACAACAAGACAAGATGAAATAAGAGTTCAAGACGCTTACTCTTTAAGATGTGTTCCTCAAGTTCATGGTGCATCTAAGGATTGCTTTGAATTTGTAAAAGAAAAAGTTAAAATAGAAATGAATGCAGCTACAGACAATCCATTAATTTTTGTTGATGAAGAATTAGTATTATCTGGAGGAAACTTCCATGGTCAACCAGTGGCACTACCATTTGACTTTTTGGGAATTGGTCTGGCAGAATTAGCGAATTTATCAGAGAGAAGATTAGAAAGACTAGTAAATCCTGCATTAAGTGAAGGGTTACCAGCTTTCTTAACAGAAAATGGTGGTGTAAATTCTGGCGTCATGATAGTTCAATATGCAGCTGCTGCTCTTGTATCTGAGAACAAAATAATAGCTCATCCTGCAAGTGTTGATTCAATTCCATCTTCAGCAAATCGGGAAGACCATGTATCAATGGGTACTATTGCAGCAAGAAAAGCAAGAGAAATTCTTGAAAACACTAGAAAAGTTTTAGCTATGGAAATATTAGGAGCTGCACAGGGTGTAGACCTTAGAGGTAATAAAGGTTTAGGTTTAGGTACTGTTGAGGCCTAGAATATTGTAAGTGAACATGTTGATAAAATTGATGAAGATATTATAATGAACACTGTGATTAACAAATGTGAAGATATAATAGTATCTAATGTAATAGTAGAGAAAGTAGAAGAGAAAATTGGAGAATTAATATAGAATTTAATAGTAAGAAAATAAAATCCCAAGGGTAGCCTTGGGATTTTATTTTCTTACTATTAAATCTAAATAATACGACGTTTGCATCTTGTATGACATAATCCTTACCTTCAATTCTAAAGAGACCTTTTTTCTAGTAGCTACCATGGTGTTACCATAAGCCATTAAATCGTCAAAGGAGATGATTTTTGCCCTTATAAAGCCTCTTTGCATATCGTAGTGGATCTTTTCACCACCATTTATTTACTTGACAATAGTGTATATTTATGGCATTATTAAAATTGACTTATAATTGAAAACTGTTTTCAAAAAAACGATATTTATATTAATATTAATTAAAGAAATAATAAAATAGGAGATGTTAAAAATGTCTAGTAAAATAGGTTTAAAAAATATAAACAAATCTGTAGTTATTACCATGGATTTACTTAACTGTTTATCGGAGAGCAGGGTGCCACTAAGGCTAAATGAAATTGCAGAATATATTGATTTACCACAGGCTACAGTATTAAGATATCTCAATACATTAATAGTTGAAGGTTATATTTATAGGGAAAAGATAGCTGGTAGATATTGCCTTACATGGAAGATTAATAAAATTAGTGAACAATTGCTATCCCATCTAAGCTTAAGAAACATATCAAGTGATGTCATAGGTGAACTATCAAATAATTTAAATTTTGGTGTAGCATTAGTAATTGAACATGAGATGGAATGTTTTTATCTAGACTGTTTATATGAACCAAACAACATAGGAATTGCTTTAGCAAGAATAGGTAAAAAGACTCCATTGCATGCTTCCAGTTCTGGTAAAACATTTTTGTCCTCCTATTCAGAATCTGAGCTGGATAATTATATTGAAATAAAGGGCTTAGAGCAATTAACAGAACATACAATATCGGAGAAAGAATCATTAAAGAAAGAACTGGAAATAGTCAACAAAAAAGGTTTTGCAATGGATAATGAAGAATGTGAAGAGGGTTTAAGATGCATTTCGATGCCTATATATAGCTTCACACAAAAACCAGTTGCGGCCATAAGTATATTTGGAACTAAAGAAAAGCTAACAGATAAAATATTAAAAGAATCAATCATGGACTTACTAGAAACTTCAGTTAAGGAAATATCCTACCGTCTAGGATATGATAATGGTTTCAAAACTATAGATGAACTTTAAACCAAAGTAGTTCTAAAGTAAGACACTAATAAGTTAAATAAGTGGAAGTGGATTCCATAATAATAGAAAAATAATATATATCGATATAGGCTATCATAAAAACTACTTTTTTTTTATAAAGTGTTGCAATGTTTAGTAAGATGAGTTATAATACTATTCATGAGAATAAGAAAATTCTAAGTTAATCCTTACTTTATTTAATTTATGAATTCCTTATAGACACAGTATTTAAAGATAACAAATGACAACTCAAAGCTTAAGAGGATATAGGTTATGAATGCAGAAGTTCTAGCAAAAAGAAATAAGGTATTACTGTCAAAAGGAAATAAGATATTAATAGTAAGTACATTATTAAATTTCATAACCGGGGTATTATATATATGGAGTTTGATAAGCAATGAATTAATATACAGCTATAATTGGACCAGTAAAGAAGCATCTGTTCCCTATACTGTGTATACAATATTTTCAGGTATTGGAATGCTAATCTTTGGAGTAGTTCAGGAGAAAAAAGGACCTAGGTTTTGTTGTATGTTAGCAGGAATCTTAATAGGGACTGGATTTATAATATCTGGACTTTTTATACATCCCCAAGTATACCTTCTTTCAGTGGGAGTTTTACTAGGGCTTGGAGTAGGGAACATTATGGTAGCTTCAACTCCTACAGCAGTTAGATGGTTTTCAGAGGAAAACAAGGGGAAAGTTACAGGAATTGCTGTAGCAGGAGTAGGACTAGCACCTTTATTTTATTCACCAGTAGTAAGATATATTGTTGGAGTTATTGGTTTATCAAAGACTCTAATTTACATAGGTATTATTATTTTAATCTTAACGGTATCATTATCTCACTATATGGTATTACCTCCTAGTAGCTTTAATCGAAACGGGGAAAGCTCAATAGTAAATAGGAGAAGAGATTATAATTGGAGGCAAATGCTTAAGAGCATATCATTTTATAAATTATGGATTATGTTTGCAGTTAATTCAGCTGCTGGTTTACTGATACTTTCCCATATATCGAACATCTCTAAAATTCAATTTAACTGGGATGGTGGATTTATTCTAATAATTCTAGTATCAATCTTCAATACAATAGGCAGGATTTTGGGTGGGGTATTATCAGATCGTATAGACAAAATAAACCTTGCCAGAACCATACTTATAATTCAGAGTATTAATATGCTAATGCTTTTTAAGTTTAATACAATTCCCTACATAATTATTGGAGTTGCCTTGGGTGGATTTTGTTATGGCGCTGGATTTTCAGTATACCCACCTAAACTATCAGATTTATATGGTGTAAAATACTTTGGGACAAACTATGCAATACTATTTTTAGGCTGGTCGCTAGGAGGAATATTAGGTCCTGCGATAGCAGCAACTATATTTGATATTACAAATGCATACAAATTAGCTTATTTATTTACTTTTGGTTTATTAGTTTTCTCAGTAATCTTGAGTTTGAACTTTAAGTCATATGAAATCGATTAATTTTTTAAATATAAGGAAAATGATTTCATAGACTTTTAAGTTTAAAATAAATGTTAAATAGGAGAAATCCTATTTAATATTCATATTTTAAATTAAGGAGGTGAAAAATAGTAATTAGTATTTTTGGCAATATTAAAAAAAATAAGGGGGATTAAAATGAGTCAAGGTAAAGAACAAAACAAAAAAGACAAAGGCGGATCAAAAGTTTTAAATGCTATTGAAAGAGCAGGAAATAAGCTTCCAGATCCCGTGTCATTATTTATGATTTTTTCAGTAACGGTAATGATAGTTTCTTTTTTAGTAGCAAAAGCTGGTACTTCAGGTGTGAATCCATCTACAGGTGATACAGTAACAGCAGTGAACATACTATCAAAAGAAGGCTTGCAAGGCTTTCTAAGAAGTATAACTGGTAACTTCCAAGGTTATCCACCACTAGGTTTAGTGTTGGTAGTAATGTTTGGTGCAGGTTTAGCTGATAAGACAGGTCTAATGACTGCAACTATCAAGCAAGCTGTATTAAGAGCACCAGACAATTTAGTTACTGCAATGATAGTATTCTTAGGAATCAACGCTGTAGCTGTAGGAGACGCAGGATTTGTTGTTCTTCCACCATTAGCAGCAGCGGTATATTATGCATTAGGAAGACATCCATTAGCAGGACTTTATACAGCCTTTGCTTCAGTAGCTGGTGGATTTGCTGCATCAATGATGGTACAAATGGGTGACGTTATAGCGGCAAGCTTTACCGTACCAGCAGCACAAATGATAGACGCTACTTATAATGCAGGTCCAGCAATGAACTATTACTTTATGATTATATCTACTTTTGTTATACTTCCGGCGGGAGTTTGGGTAAATAATAAGATCATTGAACCACGTTTAGGAGAATATAAAGGCGGTTCAGATGCTGAAGGCGATGAAATGAGCAAAGAGTTAAGTGATGTTGAAAAGAAAGCTTTAGGAAAAGCGGGAATAACTGTTTTAATCATAATTGCAATTATAGTGGTACTATCTATTGGAGAAGGTGCATTTATGAAGGATCCAGAAACAGGTTCTCTAT
>CAYUJY010000120.1:0-6080 GCA_964445145.1 uncultured Peptoniphilaceae bacterium
AATATAAATTACATAACCTTAAAAAAACTGTCTAAATAAGTGTTGACAATCCATACCTTATCTTTGTAATTGCTTCAGCCATTTGGCTTCTGCATGAATTGTGAGTGCATAAAAATGCAACTTTTAGTTTATTCATCCTTGACCTCCCCTAGGGTTTTTAGCTTTTCAAAAAACAACTCTTTAAACTCATCTACGACACGTTCTCTTTTCTTCAGCAACCTTGATGGCATAAAATTAATGTCCTCAGGAATAGTAGCAGATAACCTCAGTGTATCACCCTTACCGACCAGAAGTATTGTCATAATTAACACATCATCGCCAACTAATAAGTCAAATATTTGATATTGTCTATGCAGAACTTTAACATCCTCATGTTCCCAATCGTCTCTGCTTATGAGTTCCATCTGTGATTCTTTAATTCTATAATATGCAATTATCCACAGTTTCCAAGTTTCAAAATCACCTTTAAATTCATGTGTGAATTTTGCCATACTATTTCTCCATATCAATTAATCGTACGAATGATTTTATAAATTCTGTAATAGCTAACATTCCCAATCCAAGAAGTAAATAGGCAACGTTATCGCCTTTGTTTAAATAAAATATACCAAACGCAATAAGTAAAATAGAGGTGACTCCTAAGGTCAAATTTGATTTTTTTATGTTTCTAATCTTTTCCAACTCATCGCCCGTCATTGACTTTTCTATATATTTGAGATTAAAAATATCCAGCAAATCCATAATTATAGAAATAATACTCTCCATATATACCTCCTGTAAACTATTATCTTTTATTTAATACCCGTAAATTAGATTTGTATTTAAAAAACTTAAAAATACTAGTAAGTTTAGCTAATTAAAATATCCCAGTGATATCAGAAATCGTCTTTCCTTCACTCTCAAGGTACTTATCTATCCCATCTATTATATCAAGTGCAATGTCAGGTTTTGTAAATGTCGCAGTTCCGACTTGTATAATTTTTGCGCCAGCCATAATGAACTCTACTGCATCTTCCCAGTCCATAATTCCACCCATACCCATGATAGGAATGTTTACGGCTTTGGAAATTTGGTGGGTCATCCTTAGGGCTATTGGCTTAATAGCAGGACCTGATAGACCAGCATAGACATTGTCAAATACAACTTTCTTTTTCTTCACATCTATTGCCATGCCCAGGAATGTGTTAACCAACGATACTGCTTCGGCGCCTTCCTCTTCACACATCCTAGCTAAATCCACTATGTCTTCTGCATTTGGTGAAAGTTTAATCATCAGCTTATGCTTGCAAACTTTTCGAACCTCGCGAACTAGACTTCTAGCTACTGGACATTTAACGCCAAAATTCATCCCACCTTCTTTTACGTTTGGACATGAGATATTTAACTCAATCATATCCAATTTATGGTCATTTAGCATTTCTACACCTGTAACGTAATCCTCAACTGAATGACCGGACAAGTTGACAATATTCACAAGATTTTTTGAATTAATAAAATCCAAATAGGTATCAATAAATCCTTGAATTCCAGGATTTTCTAGCCCAACACTGTTCATAATTCCTGAAGCAGTTTCCCAGATTCTTATACCAGTATTGCCGCTTCTTTTGTTTAAAGTTAATCCTTTTGTTGAAATACCTCCAAGCTGCGATATGTCAAAAAAGTCCTTGTCCAGTACGTCCCCAAATCCACAAGTTCCAGAAGCCATTACCACAGGATTTTTAAACTCTATACCTGCAAATTCTACTTTTAATCTATCAGACATCGTACACATCCTCTCCCAAAAATACCGGTCCATCTTTGCACACCAGTTTATTGCCATGTTTTGTGTGGCAGGTACAAACATAACAAATTCCTATGCCACAACCCATATGTCGTTCCATGGATACATAAACCTTAGCCTTTTTGCCCTTTGAACATTCATAAACTGCTATCATCATTGGCTCAGGACCACAAGTAAAAACATAGTCGTAATCATCGTAATCAAATTCTTCATTTACTCTACCATCGACCTTAAGTAGCAAATTATGGCATACGCCAGTCAGTTCATCACGGAGGATTTCTTCATTTCGTAAACCAAAAAATATATCTACTTGGTTATTGGGATTTTCCTTAAGGACTTTGGAAGCAAAATATAAGGGCGCAATACCCACTCCGCCACCAACCATGGCTATTTTGCCTTCCACTTCTGGGAAACTATTGCCATATGGCCCGAGAATATTGATTTTATCTCCCTCTTTCATGTTTTTCATAATTTCCGTTCCAACTCCCACAACCTTATATAAGAAACTAACTGTAGTCTCATCCCTATCAAAAATGCTTATGGGTCTAGAAAGTAGTGGGGCACTCCCACCCCAACTTCTTAGCATATAAAATTGTCCCATTTTGGCATTATTTTTATGCTCAACCTTCATAAAATAGTATTCATCGCTTAATCTTCTATTTTCCAAAATAATGCTCATGTTGTTCTCCTTCGTTCTATTTATTAGCTTCCAATAAATAGTCCATAATTAATTTTGCCCCTAGAGTCATATCTTCAAGTGTTGCATACTCAATAGGATTGTGACTAACGCCACCCTCGCATGGTATGAACAATAAAATCGAATCGCACAAATCTACCATTTTCATACAGTCATGACTTGCGCCACTAGGCATAATCTCATACTTGTATCCATCACGCTTTGCAATTTTTTCAAAATCATCAATTAAGCTCTGAGATAACTCTGTAGCAGGTGATAAATTCGGTTTATTAATATTATATTGTATCTTTCTTTTATCGCATATTTTTTTTATCTCGTCAAAGGTTTTTTCCATCATAATATCCATGGAATCATTGTGAATGTCCCTTAGATCCACAGTAAACTTCGTGTGTCCTGGAACCACATTCATAGAATTTGGTCTATTTTCAATAAACCCAACTGTACCTACACTGGTCTTCGTCTCAGATTTTGCAATTTCTTCAACCTTTAAAATTATCTCTGCTGTAGCTGCCAATGAATCAGTTCTGATATCCATAGGTGTAGCACCGGCGTGTTCAGCCATTCCAGTTAGCTCTGCCACAATTTTTATTCCACCAGCTATGGTGTTTACAATTCCAATTTGATTTTCGTGGGCTTCTAATACTCGCCCTTGCTCAATATGTATCTCTATATAATCCTTTAACCCAGAAATAATCTCTGGATCAGTAGAATATCCCTTTTCTTGAAATATTTCTTCAAGTGTGACTCCATCTTGACCCTTTAAATGTTTTATATTTTCAAATTTTACTTTTCCAGTTATTAAGTTGCTCCCTACCATGGCATGCATAAAATTAGACGACTCCTCACATCTAAATGCTACTGTTTTAATGGGAAGCATAATACCTTCATCCATAAAAGTTTTCATGATAGCCAGACCTATGGCAACTCCAACGACTCCATCGTATCTTCCACCCTCGATAACAGAATCTAGATGTGAACCAATTAAATGATATTCTGTAAAATCGCCCATATATGCATAGGCATTCCCAACTTCATCAATGGAAGTATTTAGCCCATATTCTGTTGCGAGCTTAAGAAACATGGCATGCATTTCGTCCTCGACGGCAGAATAACCTAATCTCGTAACTCCTCTACCATCTTCATTTTCACCAATACGGTAAAACGATTGCATAATATTATCAATATTTCCCATTAATTTATTCATATGTACCTCCTGTTGGTTAACAATTTAAACCTTAGCTAAAAAGCTAAGGTACACTAGATTACATCATATAGAAATATTGTATCAATCGGTAATTAATAAGTCAAATAACAAACAATAGCGGTCTTATTATAATTAAGTACCGCTATAGTAAATTATTTTTATATTGTTGAATATTCATCCTGCCGCCCAAATTACTCGTTATTGTGTTCGCACATTTGATTAACATATTTACATTTTCATCTGTTACAAACTTATCTGTTTTTAACGTCGTAAATGAAACAGATGCTATAACTTTTCCATAATAATCAAATATTGGACAAGCGACACCTTCTACCCCTATTTGTAACTCTTCATCCGATTTAGCAAAACCATTCTTTCTAACATCCCTAAGTTCATCCAGCAATGTGTTAATATCAGTAATAGTTCGTTCTGTCATTTTGTTAGTTTTATTTCTGCTAAAAACATCTTCTGCTTTTTCTTTGTTCATAAATGCTAGAAATACTTTTCCAGCTGATGTAGCATGCAGTGGCATTTCAAATCCTCGTCTAATCATAAACATAGGCGTATCTTTGCTTTCTTCAAAATGAATACAAACAATACTGTCTCCTTCCATTACGTTTAATGCAATGGTTTTATTCATCGTATCAGCTAAATTTCTCATAGGTATTTTGGCAGAATTTGTTAGTCCTTGGGACTCAGTAATATTATTAGTTAATGATAATAGCTTATAACTTATAGAATATTTCTTGCTATCATCCAATTGAATAATAAAGTTGTTTTCTTTTAGAGACTTTAATAACCTATGAGCTGAACTCTTAGGAATATTTATTCTATCAGCAATATCAGTAACTGACATCCCCTCTTTTTCATCACTGAGAATTCTCAATATTTCAAGTGCATTGTTTATTAATTGCAATTTATCACTTCCAGTAAACTATTTAGATTTATTTATATAATTGTCATTCAGATATACTGCTGCGTCAAGTGCAATTTTACACATAATTTCTTGAGAAGCCTTAAAATCATACAACCACTCATTCGTAACCCTGTTAGCATGAACTGCACAAATTGATCCAGAATATATGCCAAATATACTAGCTAATGTCATTATAGTTTCCGATTCCATTTCCATATTAATAATATTTAATCTTTCATACTTCTCAAAGAAATCATCACTATGGAAGCTCTTGCCTAAGGCAGGCCTTCCTTGTCCTGCGAAAAAAGAACCTATGGAAGAACTTATGCCTGTCCAATAATCCACACCTTGGGTTTTACATGCATTGATTAAACTTTCTATTACTTCGAATGATGCCATAGCTGGATATTCTGCAGGTGCATAAAAATTTGTTGACCCACCTTTTCGCATCGCTCCCGTATTTATGATCATATCCCCACATTTGATTTCTTCATTCAGCGCCCCAGTTCCACCTATTCTTATAAGAGCTTTTGCTCCAATCTCAATCAATTCAATTACTGCGATTTCTGTTGAGGGTCCACCTATTCCCGTTGAACAAACACTTATTGGTACACCTTTATAAAATCCAGTTCCTATAGTGTATTCACGATTGTTAGAAATGATTTCGTAGTTATCACATAAGTCCTTAAAAATATGAACCCTCGCAGGATCTCCTGGCAATAGTACAATCTCAGCTATGTCTCCTTCTTTTAACAATAAATGAGGTACTTTACCATTAAATTTAGGGTTGTCTGCTTTAACTTTCATCCTCTACTCCTTCTATTTTTACTTTCTTATTTTCATCAATTAGTACTAACTCCGCTTGTATCTTATTTTCCTTCAAAAAGTCTCTTACTTCTATATTTTCACTTCTTGTGTCTGGGTCATAGTATAGCTCTCGAACAGATTTTGCTCCTAAACATAAATCAATAATCTTTATTGCTGTAGATTTCCCTACGCTATTTCCACTTTCTCTTAAATTCTCAGGTGTATTGTCAATAATTAAGCTTAATCCTTTTTCTTTAAAAATTATGTTTTGTATAATCTCTTCAGAAGGTTTTGTCTTGCGTACGATTAATTTTTTTATTTTCATAATACACCTTCCCTTCTTCGACTTTTACTAAATCCAATATGTATAACCAATCCAATGCATAATAAATAAAATCCACATGAATGCGGTTTTCCAAATGCTTTTGGGATTCTTCAATAAGTAAATCTATTGACATCTCTTTTACAGGTTCCAAAATTGTAATTAGGACTCCTCCTAGGTAATATAACGAAAAATCTGGTTTTCTTTGACTATTTATAATCATTTTGGTTTCTCCAGTATCTTACATTCCATAAAGCAAAAACAAGTAAAACATTCTATGCCCACTTCAATATCTTCTGCATATATGTTATCCAACTCTTTTGCCCCAGTAATTGCTTCGTAAATTTTGGTCTT
>CAYUJY010000121.1:0-6056 GCA_964445145.1 uncultured Peptoniphilaceae bacterium
TTCTATACTGTCTTCATCAGGGATATACACATATTGTATCCATCTCGGCATAGCATAGGATGACAGCTCCCTGGTTCCTGTGCCCTTCAATTGAGCTGAATCAAAACTCCACTTCCCACCATACTCGATTTGATTATTTGCTAACTCAATAAGCTTTTCAAAAGGAATATTAGTCTCAGAGAAATCCTCAATCACATCCAAAACCTTATTGTAATTCAATAAAGTCGAAGTACTCATCATCTTGTTAATAATCCCTTGAATGACCCTCATTTGATTTTGTCCCCTGTAGATGTCCCCCTCTGCGAATGTCTTTCTCTCCCTTGAATATCTGAGGGCTCTATCACCATTTAAATGATTCATACCCTTCGGGAAAAAATAGTTGCCCGTCTTGAATGCCACAGGATTATCAATATCAACGCCACCGATAACATTGATTAATTTCTCCACGGAAGAAAAATTTACCTTCGCATAATAACTAATATCGATATCCAATAAATTTTCTACCGTTTTCACCGAACTATTAACGCCATATATCCCCGAATGGGTCAATTTGTCTAGTTGGTCATTTCCCCCACCTGAAATCCTCGCATAAGTATCCCTCGGTATGGAAGTTATCAGTATCTTATTAGTAGCAGGATTTACACTTAAAATTATATTAACATCAGACCTCGCTACTGTAGAAATATTTCCATAGGTGTCTATACCGCTGATAAATATGTTAAAGCCCTTATTCGATTCCACAATTTCCGGTTCAGCCACCACCACAGATTTTTTTTCCACAACCGTAGGCTTAAGAACCCTCGTATCACTACTGAAATTCTCAAACTGCTCCTCGATAATAGGCCTGAAAGCCTCATTTAAAAGAATAATATCGCTATTTTTCTCCAATAGATTCTCAGCCATAGTCACATAATCTTTTCCCTCGATTAGATTCAGCTCCATAGCATTTTCAGAGTAAAAAATTTCAATAAAATGTGAAATATTATTTTCATCAAACTCCAGGGAAGCCTCTATTTCAGCACCCTCTATATCATCTAAGGTATTAATTTCAGAATCATTCCTCACTACCAAGGAGAATGTTTTGCTTTCAACGTACTGTTTTTCATTAATAACCTTATATGTATTAACTCCCTTGGAAATATAAATATAAGCAAATACACTAACTACAGAAATTAGTATTAATAATAGAGATATAAAAATATTTAATGGGCGATTCTTTGAGCATTTAAAAATGAAAAATCCAATTATTAAATAAAAAAGAGCAAAAAATATACCCCCATAAATACGAAATTTAAGAGGCAGTAAATTGTTCTTGTGTATAAAAAATAATAAAAATCCGGTAAAAATTAGACTGAGTGAAAATATAATTCTATTAAAAACATTTTTGTATTCTCTAACTGTCATAAGAATATTCACCTTTCCTTTTCATATTTAAGATGAACTAAATATATTATTGCTCTGGTACATAGACAGGTAAAATCCCAGGCTCAATCAAAAACTCTGTAGCCACATATCCCACATCTTCACCACTTCTAACTCTGCTGAAAATCCCGTCTAGTCCGACACCCTCATCCAATACAGAGACCTCTTCCCCCGGTTGCAACAACTTTATAGTAGTAGAATCAGTACTACTATCTAATCTCATTCGCAACAATACTGATGCAGCCATAATCATTTCATCGTCTGCATCAACATTCGCCTCTTCCCCTACAATATCAACTACTTCTCTATTTGGAGGTTCGGAATCCACCCCAGCATTATTTTCATAACTTTCCAACTCACTAAAAACTGATTTTACCTCACCATTACTCGGTCTGACCTGTAAATCATCAAATACTGACTCCACAACCACTCCCTTGGGTTCGTAGGTTTCCACCTTTGAAGTACAACCCACAACCAAAGTCATAAGTAAAATCAATATAAAATATTCTGAAAGTTTCTTCATATCTACCTCCAAAACTGATACCATTTCTTTTGTTTCTTACTATCGTTACTCTTATCGAGCATAATTATGTTTTCATATCTGGTGGAAATAGGCTCATTATCCACGACCCTTTGGGGATTCCAAGTTGTGATTTCGTAAAACTTTTCCTCTCCCACAGTATCCTTCAATATGGCTAATTCTTCCCTGACATCGGCATTTCGCCACGTATTTGAATGGGAATCCGTAGCTACAAAATGAACCATATTCCGACTCAGCATCTCTATTGCAATTTCAGAATCGCTTCCCCTTAGAGAACTTAAATTCATTTGGACTAAACATCCGGATTTAATATAATTAATTAATATATTTAAATCCTTCTGAATATACAGGTACCTCTCAGAATGGGCAATTATAGGGACATATCTATTCAATCTCATCTCATAAAATACACCACTGGCATAATGGGGCATAGTAATCATGGGAAGCTCAGACAATACGTACCTGGAACTGTTTAAACTCAAAATATTCCCCTCATTCAACTCATTTAAGGTCATATCATCAATTTGTATCTCATTCCCAGGAAATAGGCTGAAGTTTATTTCTCTTCTATCCAATTCAAACTTCAGCTCATCTAACTTTGAATTGACTACATCAGCACCCACAGTAAATCTACCCTTATCGAAATGTGAAGTCGTAACGGCACCCGTATATCCTGACTCCATCATCTGCATAATCATGGATATAGACTCATCAATGGAAGTCGAGCCATCATCCACCCCATGTAATAAATGATTGTGTAAATCTATCATTACTATTATTTCTTGTGATAATAGCTGCTGTTATACGCACTCTTATGCATTTTTACATGGGTCAAAACTGCGCCGATAATTCTTCCGTTAACTCGCTCGAAGCTTTCTATAGCATTTTTGACTTCTTCTCTTTTAGTTTCCCCATTTTTAACGATAAGGATAACACCATCAGCCAAGGTTGCTACAATCGCAGCATCCGTCACTAACCCTATCGGAGGCGTATCAAAAATTATATAGTCATACTTTTTTTCTAAAAATTCAACTAAATCGTAAAATGCTTTCGAAGACAATAATTCCGCTGGATTCGGTGGTATAGGTCCACTCATCACATAGTGTAGATTCGGATTATCTTCACTCATAATAACAGCCTCGCTTAGTTCGGCTTTTTTCAATAATATATTAGTAATCCCCACATCATGAGTTAGTTTAGATACCTCGCCTATTCTCGGATGTCTGAGGTCACACTCCATCAAGAGGATCTTCGCCCCGGTTTGTGCAAAGGATTTTCCAAGTTCATAGGAAATAGTAGTCTTTCCCTCACTGGGAAAAGCAGAGCTTATAACAATTTTCTTTAAATTATCATCCACATCACTAAACTGAATATTCGTTCTTAATGTTCTTATTGCTTCATCATATACGGAAGCATTATCATAGTAATAATTATTTTTACCCTTCGCCACTATATTAACCTCTCTTCCTATCAGGTATTATGCCGATAACCGGTATATTAAAAGTCTCGCTAATATCTTCAGGAGTCTTTACAGCTGTATCCATTACTTCTTTTAATAAGAAAATAAAAGCAGAAAACATAAACCCTAAAATAGCTCCTAAAGCAGTGTTTCTTATAATATTCGGAGATACCGGCTTTGCAGGTTCTATGGCAGCATCTAATATCTGGACATTATCAATCCTCATAATTTTCTTTACCGCTTCTTTAAAGACATCAGAAGTTTCATTTGCGATATCTCGCGCTCGTGTAGGAATATTATCCACCACCGATACCTCAAAAATCTCGGTATTATTCTTGGAAGATACTCTCACCTTTTTAGAAAACTCTTCATAATCCATATCTAATCCCAGATTATTAATTACGAGATCTGCTATACCTCTGGTCTTAATAATCTCACTATAAGTGTCAACTAATTCTTGGCTTAGCTTTAAGTCATTCATATTAATCATAGCTTCTTCCATGGTGTAAACCTGGCTGTTATTTTTACCTATTATCATAGATGTTGAAGCTTTGTATTCTGGTGTTATTAAAAATGAATTCACACCAAAAGATATTCCCCCGAAAATTATGGTAATTAAAATAATTTTTATTAAGTGCTTTTTAAATGCATTCCATAACTCCAGTAAGTCAATTTCTCTTTCTAACATTTAGTCCTCCCGAATTTAATTAATATTTATTAAAAAAACATAATACTAACTTATTTATAGCTTTTCATACAACATATATTCTATCATGAAAATATCTAAAATTGAACAATAATTCATAATTTTGTGACTAATTCAATATATTTGTTTTGTTGTTATATATTACTTTTTATTTAATAGTGTCTGCTTTATCGCTACTACGAAATTTCTTATTTCCTCAACTTTAAACACATAGCATAAAACAGCATACACTATCACTGCTATTCCTACAGAAATTAAAAGCGAAATTAAGTTATTAATTTTACAAACTCCTAATATGCCGTATATTCCATGATAAATAGTATATGCAACTACTCCCATAATTATAGATGCTACACCTGATTTTATAAATGTAATAACATAATCCGTAGTTCCAATAGAACCAATTTTTTTCTCAATCCATAAAACATCAACAATGTAGCGATCGTATTTGCTATACTAGTAGCGAATGCAAGTCCTGAATGAGCCATAAATTGAATAAATATCAAATTTAACACGATATTTAGACCTACAGACAAAGCTCCATTTATCATAGGAGTTCGAGTGTCCTGTAATTAATAATATACTCTGGTAATCAACAGCCTTAGAGATGCGGCTACTAAGCCTAGGGAATAAAATACTAATGCAGATGATGTCATTATGGTATCTCTACTAGTAAAAGCATCTCGTTCGAATGCAACTTCAATAATCGGTTTGGAAAAAATTATCAGCCCTATGGTTGCAGGTATCGTAATCAAAAGTACAAGATTAACCCCATAATTCATTATTTTTTTCATACCTTTAATATTATCTTTACTAGACTCATTGGATAATAATGGAAATATCACAGTAGTAATAGCTGATACAAAAACACTTAAAATTAATCCATTCAATTTATTCGAATAATTCAATGCAGATATACTTCCAGATACCAAACCAGAAGCTAAAGTCCTATCTGCTATAACATTCAAATCATTAATAGCAACACCTATTAAAACTGGAGTACTCAAATAAAGCGCCTTTTTAATATACTCATCTTTTGGGTTGAATATTATCCTATATCGAAACCCCATTTTCTTTGCTTCAGGTATTTGTATGATAAATTGAGAAAATACAGCTATTACCGCTGTTACCATGAGTCCCTTAATTCCAAACTTATGCGATAATAATAATAATAATAGGTACAATATATATACTAAATTAGAAGGTAAACCTATTAAAGCTGATGATTTAAATTTCTGTTCACTATGCAGAAATCCAGATAGAGTACCGGCAATTCCGCCGAAAATCATCATTGGCAATCCTATTCTCATTAAAGTAACAGCTAAATTAAATTGTTCTCCTTGGAAATCTTTAGCAGTTATCTTAATTAACAAAGGAGATATAAGCCAAGTGATAGAAACCAATATTATCGATACAAATAACAGTATATTTATCATATTATTCACATGATTTAACTTTCCAATTTTACCTTCTTTTGCTTCAATCTCTGATAGTATAGGAATAAAGGTAGTTGAGATAGCATTACTTATTAAGTTCGATATTAAACCTGTCGCTGCAATTGCAACAAAAAATGTGTCTGTATCCATACCAGATCCAAATTTGGCAGCAATTAAGGTTTCACGAATAAATCCTAGAATTTTACTGCTCAATGTAAGTGTAATTATTATTAATGCTGATTTTGTAGCCCTATTTAACTTATTCATTAAATACTTCCTCCAAATAAGACGTTGAAATGTTTAACATATTGGTAAACAGAGTTGTTGTATTAGTAAATAATATCTTTATAAAGATTATTAATATTATAGATTTGTCGTAATTTTCGTCGTATTTGCAAAGTTTATTAATCTATAACTTCTAACCTTAATATGATTCGGCTTTTTCTTTTCTAATTATTATAGTTCGTCTACACTTATTGTAAGGGTTAATAT
>CAYUJY010000122.1:0-1471 GCA_964445145.1 uncultured Peptoniphilaceae bacterium
CTGAATATCCAAATCTATTACCTCTAAATTAATAACTAATTGTCATTTTCAAAATTCATTTGTTTGTCAAAAGCTTGTCTTATTAAGCTTAACACATATAATATTTCCTCTAATTCATTTACATACAAACTAACGTCTCTGTTGCCCCACTTTCCGACATTAGTGCTATCTATGCAAATATTATGTGGGTCTTTGATTTCTGAGAATAGAATATTTAAAAAAGTTTTAATTTTTTCGCTTGCGGCACAATATCGACAAAATTAGTTTCTGCTTTATAAGCAATGTATAGATTTAAGTATTCTTCAACAACAACTTTATCTATTGAGATAATTTCCTTCCTTAAATTTTCAAATATTACACTAACCTTCTCTACAAAATATGGATTGTTTTTGTCGATATATTTGGAAATCCTCAATAGAATAGCTAACTTATTCAGATATAGTTGATTGAAATTATCCATTGCATCAAAGTCAATTACTGGTGAATTCCAAACTTGTATAGCCAAATTACTAAGCGCTTTCCCTCTGTCAATAATTGATTGTTCGTTCCATACTTCAAATTTACTTAACATACCATTTAACTTTAATGGGCTATTGAAAAAACCATTTTCCATTTCACATTTCTCATTAAAAGATCTATCACTATATTCAAAGTTATATCCCGTTAGCGTCAAGTTCCCAAGAGTATGTAACCATATCTCTTGTATTCTCTTCCATTCAATCCCTAACTCTCGTCTCCATTCTTTCGACAAATTTCTATTTTGTGGCATAGTATGCTCAATCGTATATTGTTCTACAATAACTCTTTCTTTACGGTTAAAATTTTCTATCCTCCTTAACCAATAGCTTCTTCTATGCATATTGTATAAATCTCTGGTACTAAATTCATGCATAAATTCGTTATCCCCTGGAAAACGTCTATATGACGGGAGAGCTTTAAAATTACCATTTACACTTTGTAAATAGTTATTCTTATCTACATTTTTCATAAAGGTGGCGAAGATTTTATTCAATGAATTAGTAGGTATTGCACAAATGTTTCTTCTGAATACATAAGATTCTATAAGTCTTGCAATTTTTAGAAAGTCATCACGATTTAATAATGTGTTCTCATAATCATCATAGAGCTCGAGCAACATTGGATATGCTACGTCAACTTTTAATTCTTTAAGATCATTAAATGCTAATTGTAATAATTTATCTTTCTCTGTATTTAGTGTCATAGCGCAATAATATTCAGAAAATTTATTAATATCCGACACTAGGCTCTGAACATTTTCATTATTCTCCACTAAAATTCTAGAATAGTTTTTAAACTCTTCATAAACATCATCAATTTTTGGGATTCTACCAGTCTTTATCGTTAAGTAATGTCTCATAAATTTGTCAAACTCTGTATGATATGCATCCTGTCCAAACTCCAATTCCATTGGTTGCCAGTATTGATCATATAGTTCTTCTTGTTCAACTAT
>CAYUJY010000122.1:1481-6028 GCA_964445145.1 uncultured Peptoniphilaceae bacterium
AATTACATCAAAACAAAGTTCCTAATCAAATCTGCTTGTGTAAGCTCTTTACCTGTTGAATTCATACTTTCAAAAATTAATTGAGGATTATCTTCTCCTCTTGTAAGGGATACATCAACGATTATCAATTTTGCTATCCCTTTACATAAATCTACTAGTTTTGAAGAATTATTAGATAGCCATTTTCTAAATAACCAATAACATTCAACTACATTATTTGAATATTCTTTAGGATATGCTTTATTTTTAATTATTGCTTTTAGTGTTTCTTTATCCTTCTTTGACAAAATTAATTTAAAGTGACCCTCTAATTCTTCTTCAGGATTCAACAAATAATAGTTTCTAAGTTTTTTGGGGGAAAAGCCTTCTATTATTTCTTTATTACCAGAAGGCAGGGATTCTAATTCATCAGCTAATGCGGCTATAAGCAAAGATATTGTAGTCAATCTCTGTTGACCATCTATCACCAATAATGGTGATTGACTTGTGATTTGATACAATCCTTTTTCTATATAAACTATAGAACCAATAAAATATGCATTTACATCATTATTTTCTCCTGCTTTCATAATATCAGTTAATAGCTTTTAACATTCTTTTTTGCCCCAAGAATATGTTCTTTGATAAATAGGTATGATAAATTGAGGTGATTTTTTGATAAATTCTAGTAGTTTTGCTTCTGTTGCTTTCATTAATTCCTCCGAAAAAATATAATCCTTATTAAATAAAATATAAATTAGTAGTATGTGTTTGAAATAACATATCATTAAAATAATAATACATGTGAATTATTATCGCAACATTCAATTATATCGATAATCATTTCTTGAACAAAATCTCTAATTCTTTGTAATTCATTGTTTGTGATATTGGCTGATATATTTTTTGATTTAGAATCTTCCAATTTACCTATAATCATTATTATCCTCCTATTAAATATAAAATAAGAGATGCAATTAAAGCATCTCTCATCTAGTCAACTACTTCACTTCATAAATATAATCTAATATATCACCAGTTCTGGACTGGGACAATCCTATTATTCTATCTGTTTTTTCAATGTTTTTCGGAACTCCCATTACGCTTTCTGCGTACTTCTTTAGCTCATGAATGTTTATTGTTTCAATTCCTGCTGCTTCGAATTTTTCCAATAGGTCCGTTCTAAGTTCGTTTACTGTTATTCCTCTTTCTGTGACCAATATGTCTACTGTGTTTCCAGGTGTAGTTATTACGTCTACCCTATCTTTAACAAATGGGATTCTTGAGGAGAATAGTTTTGAAACAATTATACTAACTTTTGCTCCAGTTGCTGTGTCTTGGTGACCGCCTGAACCACCCATCAACATTCCATGGGAACCAGTTGTTACGTTTACATTGAAGTTCGTATCGATTTCCGTAGCTCCAAGAATTACTATATCAAGGTCATTAACTACATTCGTAACCTCAGGATTACCATATAAGGAGCCACTCATTCTAAGGTGGTTCTTATTGTATCCTAGGGATTCTACTGCCTTTAAATCAAAGCATTGTACGTCATATAGTGCATCAAATAGTCCTAGCTCTAGCATTTCTACTAGATATCCAGTGATTCCACCTGATGCAAATCCACCTTTGATATTGTTCTCTAACATGTATGTCTTTAGGAAATCAGCTACTGCTAATGATATTCCTCCAGCACCTGTTTGGAAGTTAAGTCCATCTTTTACAAGACCAGTTGCTATCATTGCGTTTAGTGTATCTTTTGCAATTTTTAATCCAATTGGGTCTTTGGTTATCATGGTGGTTCCTGAAACTATTCCGGACTTTAATCCTATGGAATCCACAGTCAGCACGTAATCCACATAGTCTTCAGTGATGTCAGCTGGGTAGTTAGGAAAATCTGCCAAGAAGTCAGTTACTGCAATTACTACATTTGCCTTGTATGCGTCAGCTATGGCATATCCCATCGCGCCACAAGAGTTAGTTCCATTTACACCAGAAATATTTCCGTTTCTGTCTGCGCTTGGTGACGCTATAAATGCGTAATCAATTTTAACTTCTTCGTTAAGAATCGCCCTTGCACGTCCACCATGGGATTGCATTATTATTCTTCCCTTTAGCTTACCATGACTTACAGCCTCGCCTACTGGACCTGAAATGTAGGATGTTATTATGTTTGTGATGGTTCCATCTTCTAATAATCCTACGATTTCTGCCATCGCTGGGAATATTGAGCTTGCAACTAGGGTGATGTCTTTTATTCCAGCTGCTTGTATTGCCTTCATAACTCTAACTAATACCCTATCGCCATTTCTCAAGTGGTGATGAAAGGATAGGAAATCTCCGTCCTTAATTCCCAGCTCTTTTATTAAATCGTCTAAATTGTCTCTTAGCTTTGAAGGAGATTTTGATTTTCCAGGATAATTTTCCTTGCTAAGAATTTCTATATCTTCAATTTTCTTATCCAAGTAAATCATTGTATTCCTCCTTAAAGTCCTTTGTGCCTTTTAATAGTGCGATTGCTCTCTTAATAATCGGAGCATCCACCATTTTGCCATCCAATGACCAAGCACCTAGTCCCTTTTCCTTTGCATCTATTGCACCTTCACAAACTCTAACTGCGTGTTCGATTTCCGCTTTTGTCGGTGCGTAAATTTCGTTAATCACGTCTATATGCCTAGGGCTTATACTAGCTTTTCCAGTCATACCCATGGATTTTCCAAAGGATGTGTCTGCTTGAAGACCCTCTATATCGTCCGTATCAGTCCATGGTGTATCTATGGCTTCTATTTGTAGCGCTTTTGATACTGCTACGATTTTTTGTCTTGCGTATCTAATTTCTTCTGATTCTTTAGTCCTCTTTGCGCCTAAATCTAAGGTTAAGTCTTCTGCTCCCAACAGCACTCCCACAACTTTATCCGATGCGGAAAGTATTTGTAAAGAGTTTTCAACTCCCATTGCAGTTTCTATAAGGCCAAATATTATATAATCAGAGTTTTTCTCAGTTAGATATTTGTCTAGTATTTCCACAGATTCTACTGATGCCTTTGGTAACATGATTCCTTTAATAGGTAGGTCTATCATCATGTCCATATCATCGTAAAAATATGGAGTATCCGTTGGATTAACTCTCACTACTATATCCACATCTGATTTGAAGTTTTCTAGATATTCTTTAACTAATATTCTAGCAGCGTCCTTTTCTGATGCGCTTACAGCATCTTCTAGGTCAATAATTACTGCATCGGCACCTAATACTGATGAACTAAATAGCATTCCCGGATTGTTTCCAGGCATAAATTGCATACTTTTATATCCCATTACGCAGCACCTCTAATGACACAAGCTTTTACCCTTGCTCTGATTGTAAAATCCAAGGCGCCCTTGTCTTCTACCTTAATATGAGCTTTTTCAACACCCAGTGACTTTAACTCATCTTCTATAACCGTTTTAATATCTTCTCCATATTGTGCACTCACGACACTGGAAATTTCTATTATTAGCTCATCGCTTGGAGTTATCATCACTAGAATATCATTGGATTCCACGGAGCCTGCTCTTGCAGGTTTAACTATTTCGTACTTTCTTTCCAATCCAAGTACTCCTTTCTACCTGTTTCGTAGAGATCAACACCCTTTGTATCAACTTCCACAGTACATGGGAATTCTTCAACATAAAGTCTTCTGATAGCTTCTGCTCCTAAATCTTCGTAGCAAACTATTTCAGCTTCCTTTACAGATTTAGCAATTACCGCTGCTGCTCCGCCAATTGCTGCGAAATATACTGCTCCATTTTTTACCATTGAATCTTTTACTTCTTGGGATCTTTTGCCTTTACCTATCATTCCCTTTAGTCCAAGGTCTAATAGTTGTGGTGTATAAGAATCCATTCTATAGGAGGTTGTAGGTCCAGCAGAGCCTATGGCTTGACCTGGTTTAGCTGGAGCTGGTCCAACATAATAAATCACAGCGCCATCAACGTCGATTGGCAGCTCTTCGCCCTTTTCAATTAGTTCAACCAATCTCTTGTGAGCGGCATCTCTACCTGTGTAGATATAACCTGTTATGGTTACGTTATCTCCTGCTTTTAAATCTTTTAATTGTTCCTCTGTTAAAGGAGTAGTAAGTTTTATAGCCATGATTTCCTCCTTATAAAATTACTTCTTTATGTCTTGCAGCGTGACATTGAATGTTTACAGCGACAGGAAGTCCAGCTATGTGAGTTGCATATGTGTCAATCATAACTCTCAATGCCATAGTTCTTCCACCGAAACCTTGTGGTCCTATACCAGTTTCGGCAATTTTTTCTTCCATTTCTCTCTCTAAATCAGCGTAGAACGGATCTTCGTTATATTCATCTAAGGATCTCATTAAAACTTGTTTTGCCAATTTAGTAACCTTATCAAAGGTTCCACCAATTCCAACTCCTACTACTATTGGAGGACAAGGGTTAGGACCTGCTAATTCAACAGACTCCAATATAAAATCCTTTACTCCCTGCAAACCTTCTGATGGTTTAAGCATCTTTATTCTAGACATATTTTCAGATCCAAATCCTTTAGGTGCTAC
>CAYUJY010000123.1:0-5985 GCA_964445145.1 uncultured Peptoniphilaceae bacterium
TTCGGGTAGACTTCCGTTGTTTGCAACTTCTAGTTTATAATTGTTTTCATCTTCTGATAAAACTATATCTAGTTTTGTTGCTCCTGCATGCATCACTGCATTTGTGGTCGCTTATCTTATAATTTCAAAGAAAATTGTGGCTATTTGATGATTTTTTGGAAATTCTCCAAATATAGTTGTTACTATCCCAATTTTATTGAAAAAATCTACTATCTCTGAAACCATCTTCCGAGGGCTTTTGAGTTCATCGCCTCGAATTGTATCCATAATATTAGCAGGCTGTATTATTTCATAGTTGATACTGTCTTGATTTTCACTCCTCAGTATGCTTTGAATAATGCTAAACTGCTGTCCAAGGGAATCGTGAAGTCTGACTTTCATGGACAATTTTTCTTCTGCATCTACCATTTGTTTTACATTATCTAGTAGTTGCTCATATTCTTCATTGGCTATGTTTAAGTTATTGCCAATGGTTTCAAGTTTCCTTATCTTTTCGTCCCTTTCAGTCATATTTTTTGCCAGTAATAAAGTGAATGTTTTATTTCCTACGGTTAGGATGCTATCAGAAAATTCCCAGGAGTCCTCTCGCCTTCTTATTAAGATGGAATCCTTTAGTTTAACTACAGAATTTTCAGCTTCAGGTTTTAGTTGTTTTATATCGGCCCAATATTCTCCACCATCTCTATATACCTCATTGAACAACTGAATCATCAAAGTCGTCATTTTATTATTTAAAAGGACTATTACTCCTTTTTTGTCGTATACCATCAGCCCCAGGTCTAAATTATCTATGGATTCCTTTATGGACATGGCGGTTATTCTATATTCCTTCGTCTTCCAAAGCCTCGGCAAATAATATAATGCCCGAATAATTATTGCGATATAAAGAATTGTTGGAAACAATAATTTTAAGAGATTATCAGAAATCCCGTAATAATAAAATTCTAATAGCTCCATACTCATGAGGTATCCAAGCGCCGCCTGTATTAGAAGTAGCACCCATTCAAATTGCCTTCTGAATGTTTCCTTATAAATATATCGGGAAAGTACTACAATGTAAGACTGGAGTGGAAGTCCTAGAATTAAAAGTGCATACAATAACAATCTTACGTTTTGGGATATGTAATAGGTGGTTATCATGATTTATTCACCTCTATTTCCAATATTTCGCGGTAGCCTTCGTCATCTTCGGTAGCTACAATTTTATAGGCTACTTCACTTAAATCTCCTTGTACTTTATTTTCTGCAGTAAATGGATTTGTCCCAATTTCTAAATTATCTGTAAACAAGGTCATTCGTAATTTTCGATTTCTTACCGTATAATTTCCTACTATTTCACTTCCAGTAAATGCCAATTTTTCTAGAGTATTGGAAAGCCAGCTACAGATTACATTGGCGCTTTCAAAGTCCATGTGCCCTTCACCAGTACCAAAAATATCTACATTGAGCTCCAGGGATTTCGCCGTAGTGGCGATTGTTCTACATACTAACATAATGTTTTCTACGGACAATTCATTTTCAATTAGGGAGACTAAAAGGGTGTTACTCTTTTGCTTTAGTTTTGCAATTTTAAACCCCATTAATTTCAGTACTTTTTTCTTGTCTTCACTGTTTAACGTTTTTGTATTTTTTATATTATCATCTATTTCTTCAAGCTCACTTTGGATAGCCATCTCTACGCTTTGTGCAAGATTTGATTTTGATTGTATAGACTCAATCTTCTTTTCTATTATGTATTTATTTTTCAAGTCTGCATTTTTCTTTTCCAGCTCATTAGTCGATTCTTCAAGGCTTCTTGATAGAATATTAATTTCTCTTAAATCCTCCATCCATCCCACTGTTCCACCATTTATGCTTTTAATCATGTGGAGATATTCTCCCTCTTTTGGAACTTCCTTGGATTTAAATATAATATTTTCATCAAAATCTTTTATTTCCATGGACATATTAATTTCTTCAAATATTCTGACATATTTTTTGTTCATGGGAATAAGCCCAAATTGCATACACAATTCTATGTTTATTACGACTATTATTACTACTGTTCTCGTTAATTCTGTAGACACTCTGTTATTTAATACTATGTTAAACACGAAAAAATATAGCACCAGAGTTGTTATTGACATAATCGGAGGTATCATCATCTTCTTGTCAGGCATCTTATATGCCTTTCTAAGTAGAATGAACATGGGTATCACCATGCCCCCAAACTCCCAGCACAATATTGGTATCATAAATATACCGAAAGTGTATGAAAAGTTTCGGTTGGATAAATAGGTGATATTAAATGTTAAATTGTGCAGGTCATTTGTTAATACTAAAAGAAGTAATATGGTAGCTACAATAAAGCTGTATTTTTTAAAAGCGTCGAGCTTTTTCTTCTCTGTCGCTTTCTCTACAGATAGGGCTATCCACATGGATACCATCGGTATGTATATGAGTCCTATGTAGTAAAAATACCAGGAGTATCTGTACATAGCTCCTGTATTTATTGCCAAATACCTCACTAACCTAGCCACTATCCAAATTATACTAAAAATGGATATGAGAAGTATGTAAATTCTAAATTCCCTTTTTGTCAATCGAAAATAGGAATACATCCCCCAAAGAGACACTACAACCAACAATATCAAATATCTAAGAATATTATCAGCAAAGTTTCTATTTGATAATATAAAGCCAGTTCCAATATCCATATTAATAATGCCGTTCATCTTATCGTATTCAGATGTTAAGTCCAGTATTAATTCAGAGTTTTGTACATTATCATAATTTAGATTGCCATAGAGTTCCTCTGAAAAATCTCCGTCGGCGGTGCGAAATCCCTGGGATAACAGCTCTAATTTCAAGGTGTCCAAGTGGTCACTTATATCGACCTTGGATAAAAGTGCCTTCGTGAAGCTGAGGGTGCCGTCCGTAGGAATTATTATTTCAATATTTCCATCTATTTTATTTATGTTCGCAGTGCTATGATCATAAATTACCATAACTTCTGGATACTCATCTTCGTGGGATGCATAGTTTTTAATAAATTGTAGTGTGCCTTTATTGTATTTATTTTTAAGAACATCTATTATGTATTTTTTGTTAATTGATTTAGATTCCTCGTCGAATCCGATTGCCATGCTTGCATATCTGTTTTCGTCGTAGAATTTAACCATGCCCTCGTAGTCTCTTAAATCACTCCACGAGTTTAAATTTACATCTGTTAAATCTCTATTAATCGCAATAATAGGTGTTTGTATATAGATTGGATATATGTAATATCCCATTTCTTGTAGATGCTCGTACTCGCTATAATATACTTCCACTGCCAAAGCTCTATTTTGTATTGAGCTTAGGGGTTCGTGGTAGTAATGATATATTTCTTCGTCAGGAAAAGCAACATTCAAGGCCGCTTCCAGTTTTTCGTTTCCTGAATACTCTATTATTATTCCTGACTCTGCAGCCTTATTGCAACTTGCGAGAATAAAAATAAGCATGAAAATAAAAACTAATGAAATAATACTTTTTATCTTCATGCCATCTCCTCCTCAAAACTACAACATGCCTTATCTAAACTATTTCTTTAAGTTCATAAGTGCATAGGTGGAATATGTGAATACATTTACTCCCTTTGCTATAACTTTTTCATCGAAATCATATTCTTCATTGTGAGCAACACCTGCAACTGGGGTCAATATTCTCATAAACGTCGCCAACCCGCCGTTGTCTTGGACTCTCTTCATCATATATGAAACATCTTCGCTCCCAGTTAAAGCTACACCAAGGTCGTCTGCAAGATGATAGCCCAATTCCTTCGAACATTCGCCTACAATTTCCATTAGCTTCTCGTCTGATTCCAAGGAGAAAGCTTCACCTTCTAAACTTGTAGTCGCTTCACAAAAGTGCATTTTTGAGCCATGTTCAATTATGTTAAGTGCGTAGTTTCTCACGTATTCATTTATTTCAGTAGTAGCACCCCTTGATTCAATTTCTAAATGCGCGCTGTCTGGAATTACATTTCGTCCCGTTCCACTCTTTGCCACACCTACATTTAATCTCGTAGCTCCACCACTATGACGTGGAATAGCATTTAGGTTTGAAATAATTGTAGCCATTGCCAAGGATGCATTGTGTCCAAGTTGTGGTGAGCCACCTGCGTGGGCTGCACGTCCTTTTATCTCAACGTTTAATTTCGTTGTGGCAAGTGCACCGCTACCACCTGGGAATAAATCAATATTTACACCCTCTGGTTGCTCTGTTATATGGGAGGCTAAGAAGTACTCAGCATCGTCTAAGTGACCTTTTGTTACAATGGATTTCGCACCACGAACGCCTTCCTCTGCTGGCTGAAATATCAATACTACCTTTCCTTTTAGTTCGTCTTTGATATTTGCTAATTGTTTGGCTACACCTATGCCGATTGCCGCATGGCCATCATGTCCACAAGCGTGCATATTTCCATCTATTGTGGATACGAAACAGCCCTTAGTAGGTGCATGATTTTCGTCATCACTTTCATAGATTGGGAGTGCATCAATATCAAATCTCATGGCAATGGTAGGTCCTGGATTTTCAAATTCCATAATACCGATTACTCCAGTCATGCCATCTTTCATTTTTTCAGCATATTCAGGGATTGCACCATGCTCCATGGCACGATTGTACGCATAGTCCAATTCTTTTTGGCTCGGTACACCCATTCGGTCCTCACGTTCGCACACATCTTCTCCTATCAACACCTCGTACCCTAATTTTGTCAGTATTGAAGCTATGATTGAAGAAGTTCTAACCTCTTCCCACCCTTTTTCTGGGAAGGCATGGAAGTCCCTTCGTAGATTTATTAATTCATCTTCAATTTCTCGTGTATAGTTTAAAATTTTATCTTTCATGGAAAATCCTCCCCTTATGAAATTAAATGACATTTCTATCAGCCATGGTTTGTATCAGTTTCGTAATTAACTTAACCCTGCCTTCAATTTTTTGAATTTCTAAATATTCCCTATATGAGTGTCCGCCACCTCCAGGAGCAGATATGGCATCTATGGTAGGAACTCCGTGGTAGGATGTGAAGTTTCCATCTGAGCCTCCTCCAGTTGCCACCCAGTCTAAAGTAGTTCCTTCTGATTCTGCAACTTCATTAAATAGTTCAATTAAAGCTAAAGATTTTTCTGTTGGGTTAAGTGGTGGCCTAGCCCCTGTTTCAATAATTTCCATTAAAACTTCATCCTCTGCAGCCTTTTTCACCATCTCTTCTAGTTTTCTTTCAACTTCTTCAATTTGGTCGTCCCTCTCATATCGTAAATCAAGATGGGTTTCAGCATGTTCTGCCACCACATTCGCTACCGTTCCACCTTTTATTGTTCCGAAGTTTAGATTTCTAGATGGTAAATCCACTAGCTCTAACATTTCCACAATCGTCCTTGCCAATGAATTGATGGCACTTCTTCCATTTTCTGGATCTACGCCTGAGTGGGCTGCCACACCAGTGAATTTAAGTATGTATTTCGTCAGTCCCTTTCTCTGTTTTACCATACCTCCATTTACTCTACTAGGCTCAAATATAAATGCATTTTTCGCCCTTTTCGATTCTTCGATTATTACAGACTTTGACTCAGCAGAGCTAATTTCTTCATCAGGATTCATAATAACGCAAATGTTGTGCTTCTTAAGAAAATCTTTGCCTAAAGATCTACATATTTCATACATTTGCAGTAGCCCAGCTTTCATATCTGAAACCCCAGGTCCATATGCTTTTTCTTCGTCCATAGAAAATGCCCATTCCTCGGTAACGCCCTTTTTAAATACCGTATCCATGTGGCCAATCATCAAAATATCAATAACATCGGAATCATTGGAACACATTTTAAGACAAGGACCAGTTTTCAAATCCATCCTGTCGATTATAAAGTCAAGACCTTCAAACTTTTCTTCAAAAAAATCCGCAATTTTATTTAGCCCTTCAATATCCATGCTACCCGATTCAGTGTTTACAAGATACTC
>CAYUJY010000124.1:0-5975 GCA_964445145.1 uncultured Peptoniphilaceae bacterium
GTAATAATTGCTATAGATTTGTATTTTCCCTTTAAGTAATTTACATCCATAACCTTTATATATGTATCGTAATCCGTATCCACTTCACTCTCAAAGGTGCAGAGACAGGCATTGTGTATCGCCAAGTCAATTTTACTGAATTTTTCTATAGTGGCATGAACACCTTCTTTTATACTTATCGTATTCCTAGCATCGGCAATTATGGATAGAAAATTATCTACATAAGTATCTTTAAACTCATATAGATTATCGATATTAATATCCAAAACTGAAACCCTATTTCTCTTCTCCAAAAGTCTGCTCACCATATGGAACCCGATACATTGATTGGCTCCGACGATAATAATATTAGCCATGGGATTACCTCCAACCACTTACTGTGGAGTAAATTTTATAAATTTTAACATACAATTGTATTTTAAAAGTAATCGAATGATGTTGCAATTGTTAAAATTTACGACTTAAATAAAATATCTAAGTTTTCTAAAAGCTTTTGAAAGGCTTCTGTCTCTTCCAATTCTGGCTTAAAAATGTCCGCCATACTTCTATAGTACCAGGCGATTTCACCCACGTCCTTCTGGTTAAATCTATCCCACAGTTTATCGCCGATTTCAAGATAATCCTTAACCATTTCATTAGTGTTTGCAAGTTTGTCGCTCAGTGCAATTATATATAATTTCCTATCCCTATTATTCTTTAGATGCTGGAGTGACTCCTCTTTTCTTATCTTCCATGTATCCTCGGAAGGTAATTCAGATCTTTTGTCTTCACTTTCCAAACCAACATAATGGGCTACTTCAGGTCCGAATAATTCATCAATTTCCTCAATCGTGGTTTCAGTATCTTCAACGATATCATGCAAATATGCGCTCGCCAAAACTACCTCATCATCCGTAAGGGTGCTAGCGATTTCAAACGCATCTTCTAAATGGTTGGTGAATGGGTCATTCTTTCCCTTTCTGGTTTGTCCACTATGTCTTTCATAAATCAGTGCTCTTGCTTTTTCTAACATCTTTATCTCCTCCTTTATGGAAATAAATTCATCTCCTTATATATTACCACAATAAATCCGGGCAATATGTCCCGGATTTCATTATTGTACTATATTCAAATTATCAAAAACTGATTGGAATAATGCCTTTGCCATAGGCGCGGCATCGACTCCACCGCTTCCACCTTGTTCAATTACTATAGCTATAGCTACCACAGGGTTTTCTGCGGGCGCAAACCCCACATACCAAGCATGGGTGGACTCCCCTTCATTTTGGGCAGTTCCCGTCTTTCCAGCTACTTGAATTCCATTTAAAGCTGCTCTTTTTCCAGTTCCTTCGTTCGTTGTAAGTACCATCAGTTCCTTTATTTCACTAGCCACGGAGGCTGGTATGGATGTTTTTAGTTCCCTCGATGATTCGCTTCTAAGTACGATACCCGTAGGACTAGTAACTTCCTTCACAACATATGGTTCCATCATAATTCCGTTATTTGCTATGGCTGAGGTCATGAGAGCCATTTGCAGAGGTGTAGCTAGTAACTCACCCTGCCCTATGGATGTTGCTGCCAATAGCGTAGGACCTATGCTTTTGGAGTGATTAAAGGTAGAGTTAGTCACCGGCAGGTCGAATGGAATTTTTTGGTTAAACATAAAGTTATCAGTAACTTGTCCTAGCTTGTTTTTCCCTACTCCTTGAATCTTTTCTACAAAATAGGTATTTAAACTTCTCGTAAAAGCTATCTCCAATCCAATATCTCCATACACTCGGTCGGATGCATCTTTGTACTTATATCCATCTATAGTTTGTTCACCAGTGTGTTTGTAATCCAAATCTACATTAGATTCCAAAATCGCAGCAGTTGAAATTATTTTAAATACGGATCCAGGCGGATATAGTCCATTTATCGCCCTATTAAAAAGTGGCGAATTTTTGTCTGCATTTATTGCTTCCCAGTTCTCCCTCAGGGTTTGTGCGTTGAAATCTGGTTTTGAAACCATGGCATAGATTTCTCCGGTCTTTGGATTCATGGCTACTATTGAGCCCTTCTTACCATCTAATAAACTAGATGCCTTTTTTTGAATTCCTGTGTCTATGGTAATGCTAACGGCATTTCCTACGGATTCCCGATTGAAATATCTCTTAATCGCATCAACTATGCCTAGACTATTATTATTCAATAGATATTCATCCATTTTTAATTCCAACCCAGATTTTCCTAAATCCTTATAGGAATATCCAATTATATGTGAATAAAGGTTTGGATGGGAATATATTCTCTTGTTGGAGCCGTCCTCTTGGAATTCACTTTGTGCCAAGGTCAGCCCGTTTCTATCATAAATCGCACCACGAAGCACTCTTTCTTGTTCGATGGAGTTTCTTCTGTTTTGTGCGCTAGTTCTATATTTTTCCGCTTCAAATACTTGAAAGTAACTTAAATACACTACGAGCATAATTAGAAGGGAGGTTACTGCACTTAGTAGAACCAGGATTCGTTTCTTTTCCTTATCACTCATATGCCGCTGGTTCCTCCAATAACTGCTTGTGATTCAAATCCTCAGAGCCCACTTGAAGCACTGCTAAGGCTATGAAGCTTGCAATTAGCGAGCTTCCACCGTAGGATACGAATGGTAATGTAATTCCTGTCATTGGTATGAATTTTTGCACCCCTCCAATGGCTAAAAAAGCCTGTATGCCGAAGGATACTGTAACGCCAATGGCTAATATCCTATAGAAGGTACTCCTTTGTGCAAGGGCAATTTTAAATCCCCTATAAACGAGTAGGATAAATAGCATGATAACACCTATTCCAGTGAGGGTTCCCAACTCTTCACAAATTGCTGCAAAAATAAAGTCACTATTTACAACTGGTATAAGTTTAGGATACCCCAAGCCTATACCTGAACCTGTAAAGCTGCCCGTTGCTATTGCAAATAGGGATTGTAGTATTTGTCCACCTGGGTCTATCCAAGGGTTTAGCCATATGTCAAATCTTCTCTTAACGTGGGAAAATAGAAAATATCCCGCTGCCATTCCTATAAACGTCATTAGCACACTTACTCCAATGAGCTTTCTGTCAGTCTCATACACATATTGTATGCCTATGAAAATTGCTAGGAACATGACTGCACTGCCAAGGTCCCTCTGTATGAATAAGAATCCTATAAACATATAAACTATCCCCATCATGATTAAGGATGAATGTTTAATATTTTTATAGTAATCCCTGTTGTAATAAAAGCAAGCTATTATAAATATGAGTATTATTTTAATAAACTCTGATGGTTGAACACTCATACCACCTATAAATATCCAGTTTTTAGCACCCATGATATTTTCACCAAATATCATGGTGACGATAAATAACAAGACGCTAACCCCCACGTAAAAGGTTAGTCCCTTATGCCAAACATTGACATATTTAACCACAAAGTAGGTTCCATAAAAACAAGCTATGCCGATAAGCGCCCACATAAGGTGCTTTAATCCCAATTCCTGGTCGATGCTGAAGTTCATTACAGCTCCGATGGAAATAAGCATAGATACAACCATGAATATGTAGTTGTCCCCCGAGGTTACTTTTTCTAGCAAAATGTTAGATAGATACAAAAGCACTATCAACGCAGCTGCCAGAACTCCCAAATTTCTATTGGAGGCAGTGTCCTTATATAGCATAAGGAGACCAATGGCAAGCACGTCAAATGCCAAAAGCAGATTCCGCGGTTTTCTTAATTTTATTAATCTATTAATCATACCCTACCTGTTTACAAACATAAATTGAATGAGTCCAACACTTATGAGGTCCCCATCTCTAATTGCTACAATATCGTCTACGATACCTCCATTGAGATAGGTACCGTTAGCACTGTTTAAATCCTCGACATAATAATATCCTGAATCGAAGAATATGCGCACATGGTTTTTTGAAACCACCTTGTCCTTTATTAGGACGTCATTACGAGCACCCCTACCTATGGTAAGCTCGCCCACTATAGGATAGTACTCCTGCATTCTAAAATTCAGCTGATCTAATCTATTTATTAATTTCAAGTACGCCACGTCCTTATGTGGAGACGAGGTGTTGGTTGATCGTATATCTAAGTAAATTAATCTAATAATATTTAGTATGAATAAATATATTATAATTATAAAGACATATTTCAAAACAAGAGAAAATATCTCAAACATCAAAAACCTCCATTTCAGATATTATATTATCACAATAATAAATGAAAATAAATTGATTTGATTAATATTACCATAATATGTTAGTATTTTGGTGAGGTTACTATGAAAATTACAAGAATTGAAGTTCAAAAGAAGGATGACACAAGATTTAATTTATATTCTGGCGACGAATTTATTATGAGCGCCTCCAGTGACTCCCTAGCAAAGTATGGCTATGGAGAGTTTGAGATTTCCGAAGATGAGCTAGAGGAATTAAAAAAGCAAGAAGGTGTTATGTTTGCTTTAAAAAAATCCATCCAATACGCTTCCAAGGCAATGAAGACCACAAAGGAAATAGAAGACTACCTATGGAAGCATAAAGTTCCAAAGGAACACAATGAAGAGATAATAGCCAAGCTTTTAGATTTTGGTTTAATTGATGATGATAGATATCTGGAAATGTATTTAGGCGAAAAATTTAATTACACGAAAGACGGTAGCTTAAAAATAAAATCTAAGTTATATTTAAAGGGCTTTAGCTCAAAGGATGTGGATCCATATCTACCTAAATACAAGGAAAAAGAAAGACAAAATTTAATAGATTTAATTGAACAAAAAATAAAATCCAGCCCAGCCATCTTAGACAATAAACAAAAATTTGTTAGGTTCCTAATGAACAAGGGCTATGAATACGGAATGGTTTCAGAAGAATTAAGTCGTGTATATAGGGGGGATTTCGAATGAAGTTTTATACCTATATATTAAAGTGCGCTGATGGTTCCCTATACACTGGGTATACGAATGATTTGGACAAAAGAATTCAAGCTCATAATGAAGGTACGGCTTCAAAATGCACACGGGGCAGACTTCCCGTAGAGATGATTTACCATGAAGAATTTGAAGACAAGAGCAGCGCCATGAAACGGGAATATGCAATAAAAAAAATGTCCCGCAAGGACAAATTGGATATAATTGGCAGTTTAAAGACAAAATAAAGCGAGGATTTCTCCTCGCTTTTTAGTATTCTTCTTCTTCAAAGTGTTCCTCGGTGCTTTTGTGATACTTTTTCTTTTTGGAAATTACGCCGAGGACGAGTGCAAAACATAGTCCTATAATACCTCCACCTATACCTAGCATGGCTGCTATTAAAGTATTTAAAGTTTCCTTCTCAAACAGGGTCGGAAAGCTACTTGCCAATGTAATAAGTCCGAAAACCAAGGCAACCAGCCCTGGGATATACTTAGCAAACTTTATACTTCCTGTAAAAAAATGTACTACAAAGGTTATTACCACTATACCAATCATTACATAAAATACGATAGGCGTATATTCATTATAAGTCGTTACCAACTCTCTAATTTCTTGCAAACGTCTCACCTCTTTAGTGATTATATCAAAAATCCTTTTTAATCACAACTTATTTAATAAAGGACAGAGAACTCTCCTCCCTCAGAATCTTTAACTCTTCTTCCGATACCCACGATGATGAAATTATCGTGCTATTTCTTGGTAGTTCAACAGGCGTGGTTATTAGGTTTCCTATTTCCTTACCAGCGATTTTATACACTTCCACTTTATCTTGCTTAATGACTACGGCATAGTTACCCTCTGGCGATACATAGATGTCAGTCATCTGTGGCATATTATTTTTTATGGATTGGTATGAAATAAAGGTATTCGCCCTATTATTTGCATTCGTAAAGTTTGAACTCAGGGTGATGTCCCTGTTAAACCTCGAATTGTTAGAATATGAAACTATTCTACTTTTTAACACATATAGTCCATTTTCTCTAAATATACCAATATTGTAAATCGCAT
>CAYUJY010000125.1:0-5958 GCA_964445145.1 uncultured Peptoniphilaceae bacterium
AAATGCATCTAATGGAAAGAGATTTCAACGAAGCATTGGAGCATCAAGGCAGACTTAAAGAACCTACTGAATTTCCGGATACGAGAGCACAGTTTTGGGATGATTATGAAGCAATAAGCTTAGAGGGAATAATAAATTCAGGAAAAGAGTACTAATACATTATGCAACTATATTTTAGAATATTGTATTTTTGATTGTCAATTAACAAACCTCTAAAATGGTTGACCACACCCCTTGTCGATGCTATAATTAATTAAATTATCATCACTAAGCGGTATGATAATTTAATTAATTAATAAGGCAAATGATTCATTGAGAACGTTTGTCAAATATGGAGGAGATGCATATGAACATTAAGAAAATTATTTCTCTCGCATTAGCGATGATAATGGTCCTTTCCTTAGCAGCTTGTGGAGACCAAGGCTCAGGAACGACTACGGCACCATCAGGCGGGGGAGATACAATTAAACTAGCACTACTTGCACCATTAACTGGACAAAATGCAGAGTACGGCAAGGGCTTTGAAGTAGCTACTAAGATGGCTATCGATGAGATTAATGCAGCAGGCGGAGTAAAGGGTAAGATGTTGGAAATCGTAGTTGGAGACTCTAAGGGTGAACCGAAGGAATCTTCTGACCTTGCTAGACAATATGCAGACGACCAAAACATAATGGCTATAGTTGGAGACTTCTCAAGTGGAGCTTCAATGGCTAATGCACCTATAGTAGACGCAGCTGGTTTGGTACAAATTTCTCCAACAGCATCCAATCCTGAGTATGCTGGAATGAGTCCATATACATTTAGTATCATGGGTAGACAAGACGCGGAAGGTCCTTTCGTAGCTAAGTATATCCTAGATAAGAAAATCGGAGCTAAGGACGTTAGTATCATGTATATTAACAGTGACTGGGGAGTTCCTACATTTGAAGCTGTTTCAAAGGAAATAGAAGCTATCGGTTTAAATATTGTATCTACGGCAGACTACGTTTCTGGTGAAACTGACTATTCTTCTGTAATTACAAAAGCTAAAGCAGGAAACCCGGATACAGTTCTAATACTTGACCAAGGTGCCCTACCACAAATTTTAAATCAAATGGCACAGGGTGGTTGGACAGATGTTAATCTTGTAAACCTAGGTGCTGGTGCTTCACAACAAGTTATAGACCTTACTGGAGATAATTCCGATGCTCTTTATACTTCAACACCTTTCTTCTTCGATCCTACTAACGAAAAGGACGAAGCATGGAAAAACAAATTCAAAGAGTTAGCTGGTTTTGAGCCTACAGTTCACCCAGTTTGTGCATATGACTGTGTTTATGTACTAGCTGAAGCTATGAACAAAATTGAAGGTGAAATCACTAGAGAAGCTATTAGAGAAAAAGTTCAAGAAACTGATTACGTTGGAATGACAGGACCTATCAAGTTTAATCCTGCAGGTGATGTTAACAGACAATACTTGATAACTCAAGTTATCGACGGAAAATGGGAACTTGTTGAAGGATATGATTACTCAGCAGAATAAAAATTATAAATTAGGCGTTTGTGGGAAATCCATAGACGCCTTTTATGGAAATGGAAGGAGACAGTTATGGATTATTGGTTAAATGTCCTTCTAAACGGTATTACTCAAGGAGCCGTATATGCACTTATGGCCCTTGGCTATTCCGTAATTGTAGGAGTTGTTGGGCTAGTGACCTTTGCCCATGGGGATGTAATGATGCTAGGCGCATTTGCTGCCTTTTATGCCTTCGAATTGTTTGGAAATAATATCGGAGTTGGGCTAATTGCAAGCTTTATTTTAGCATTTTTGGTTGGAATTATTATATATAAAATTTGTTATGAAAGATTTTTGTTTGCACCAAGACACGTTGCGCTGATTTGTACCATAGGGATGAGTATGATCCTAAAAAATCTGGCACAAATAATTTTTGGACCAAATCAAAAACCGATGGTAAATATCATTAATAACAATGTTTATACCTTTGGACCTCTTTCAATTTCACAAATTCAGTTGTTTATTATCGCTGTAGTAATTGTACTTGCAATAGCTTTAGCATATTTTTTTAACAACACCAGAAAAGGAATGGCGCTTCGTGCTGTAAGTCAGGACAAGATGGCGGCTAGTTTAATGGGCATAAATGTCCGTATGAATGCTATGATAGGAAATGCTATAGGCTGCGGACTTGCAGGTGTGGCAGGACTGTTGTTGTCACTAAATTACCAGGTCCTAATGGCTACCATGGGTGGGCCATTGGGCATGAAGGCATTTAGTGCATCGGTGCTGGGTGGATTGACTGATACGCGTTTTTCAGCTATTGGGGGGTTAATTATTGGTATTATCGAAAACTTCGGTATTGCTTTTACTTCCGCTAGCTATAGGGATATGTACGCGTTTATTTTCTTAATCGTAGTTTTACTTTTCAGGCCTCAAGGATTTAAGACAAAAAGAGGTGAAAGACCATGATAAGAAGATATTTAAAAAATATGAGCGATAAACAAAGGCTAGTTTTTATATTTGCTTCGATTATTATTCTAGGAGTAGTTCCCCTTTTCATAAAATCTAGTTACATTATGGGAATTCTTTGTAGAATTGCACTATACACAATTTTAGCTGGTTCATTAAACGTAATAAATGGCTATACGAACCAATTTAGTATAGGCCATGCGGGATTTTTCGCAGTAGGCGCCTATGCAGGAGCTATTTTAATGCTAAAGGTTGGTTTGAGTTTTTGGATTGCAGTCCCCGTAGCTGGAATTGTAGCAGGAATAATTGGATATTTAGTTTCACTACCGACCTATAGAATGAGTGGAACCTATTTATCAATTGTAACTTTAGGATTTTCTGAAATAATTAGAATCGTTGCTCTTAACTGGACTTCACTAACCGGTGGACCGATGGGTTTAAAGGGGATTCCCTCACCTAACCTTTTTGGATTTGAATTTAAAAGAGCAAACCAGTACTACTATATATTTATAGCCTTCGCTATTTTATTCTTGTTTATTACAAATAGAGTGCTTAAGTCACGAGTAGGTAGAGCATGGATGAGTATTAGGGAAGACCAACAAGCTGCCCAATCCCTTGGGGTTGAAATTACAAGATACAAAGGATTGAACTTTTTTTATGGAGCTTTTTGGGCTGGAATTGCAGGCGCTATATATGCACCGTACCTTAACTTTATAGACTCTACGATTTTCACCTTAGATGAAGGATTTAATATTTTATCAATGGTAATTATCGGTGGTATGGGAACATTGGCTGGCCCTGTAGTTGGTTCCGTTACCGTTAACGTACTAAATGAAATTCTTAGACCTGTAAGTCAATTTAGGTTAGTAGCCTACGGTATTTTGATAATAGTAATGATGTGGATTAGGCCTCAAGGTATTGCAGGAGAATCCGGAAGTGAACTAAGTGCTGGAGTATCTGACAATGCAAAAACAGCAGAAGTGAAAGATGGTGAAGAAATATGACCACTATATTAGAATCTAAGGATCTTTCCATACAGTTTGGAGGCCTAAAGGCAGTTGATCAAGTTAATATGGAAATTAAACAAGGAGAAGTTTTCGGTATAATCGGCCCAAATGGCGCTGGCAAAACCACATTTTTCAACATGTGCTCAGGGGTTTATAAGCCAACAAGCGGTGAGGTATTCTTTGAAGGTAAACAAATCGGAGGTATGCCACCTGAGGAAATTGCACGCCTAGGATTAGCTAGAACTTTTCAAAATATTAAGTTGTTTAAATTTATGAGTGTCTTGGAAAATGTAAAAATAGGCTTCCACACGGGCACCTCAACGGGTATATTCAACGCAATTATGAAGGACCAAAAGTACAAAGATGATGAAGAGTTTATCGACAGGCGTGGAAGAGAAATCCTAGAAATGCTAAACCTTACCCCATTTGCAGACACTCTAGCAGGAAACCTTTCCTACGGAATGCAAAGAAAAGTGGAAATAGCAAGGGCTTTAGCACTAGATCCAAAGTTGTTGTTACTGGACGAACCTGCTGCTGGAATGAATCCCAACGAGTCTGCTGAATTGAGCAAATTTATTAAAATGATTAACGAGCAAGGTTATACGATTGTTCTAATTGAACACGACATGAAATTCGTTATGAGTTCCTGTGATAGACTTTTAGTTTTAAACTTTGGAAAGAAAATTGCTGAGGGGTTACCGCAAGAAGTACGAGAAAATGAACAAGTAATAGAAGCATACTTTGGTAGAGGCTTCGTTTCAAAAAAGGAGGCCGAATACAATGCTTAATGTAAATAATTTAGCAGTAAAATATGGTTATATCGATGCAGTAAATGGCATTTCCTTTCATGTAAATAAGGGTGAGATCGTAACTCTAATCGGCTCTAATGGTGCAGGTAAAACTACAACCCTAGGCGCCATAACTGGTTTGGTTCCCAAGGTAAGTGGAGTTGTACTCTTTAATGAGCAGGATATTTCAAGAATGCCTACCCACTTAATAACGAGAACGGGACTAGCCCACGTGCCCGAGGGACGAAAAATTTTTCCAGACCTTACGGTAGAGGAAAATTTAATTGTCAGCACTGTGTACCAAGGTAGAGTTACTGAAAAAGATGTAAAAATACAAATGGAAAGGGTCTATGAGCTCTTTCCAAGGCTATTTGAAAGAAAAAAACAAGGTGGAGGTACTCTTTCTGGTGGAGAGCAACAGATGCTCGCAATAGGCAGAGGTCTAATGGTAAATCCGGAACTTTTGATTCTAGATGAGCCATCCTTGGGCTTATCCCCCCTTCTAGTGGAGGAAATATTTACCTTAATCGAAAAAATAAACGAAGAAGGTGTAACTATCCTTCTCGTTGAACAAAATGCTAGCATGGCGCTATCCATAGCAAATAGAGGCTATGTTTTAGAGACTGGTCACATCACCTTGGAAGGTCCAGGAATGGAACTGATGACCAATGAAGATATAAGAAAAGCATATTTAGGTGCGTAAGGAGATTGATAATATGAATAGTATAGATAGAGTGAAAGCAGCAATTAATGGCGAAAATATCGACAGATTACCGATGGGTTTTTGGTATCACTTTGACCCAGCAACCTACGGTAGCATTGAAGATACCGTAAAAGTTCATGAAGCTTATTATAACGACACACAAATGGATATTTTAAAAATAATGAATGAAAATTTATTCCCATATGATGTAAAAATCGAAAAGCCTTCAGACTTTAGAAGAATTGAAACTCCAACGGCAAAATCAAAGTTCATCGTACAACAAAAGGAAACCGTAAAGAGAATAGTCGATAAACTTGGTGATAAGGCATTTTTATTGATGACACTACATGGAACTATGGCTTCTGCTTGGCATGCTAGGGGTGGCTCTGATGGATATAGCGAAGGTTCTTTTTTACTAGCAGATTACATTAGAGAAGATGGAGCATCCATGGAAGAACTGTTTAAGAAAATCACTGAAGCAATGAACATATTAATGCATGAAGCGAAGGATTCCGGGATAGAAGGAATCTATTACTCAGCGCTGGGTGGTGAATCTTACCTAGTGACAGATGAAGAATATGCAAAGTTCATCAAGCCGTATGACTACGATATGAACAAAACTGCAGATGAGTTATTTGATTACAACTTCTTCCATATTTGTAAGGATGTGGTAAATCTTGAAAGATTTAAAGATATGCCTGGTAAAGTTTTTAACTGGGGCGAGCACCATGAGAATCCAAGCTTGGAAGAAGGGGCGAAAATATTCGAAGGCAAGGCTATTCTTGGTGGTTTTGATAACTCACAAGGAGTTATTGTAAATGGTACAAAAGACGAGCTTAAAGCTCACTTGGTGGATGTTAGGGAAAGAATGAAAAATACAAAGTTCCTAGTGGGAGCAGACTGTACCCTACCTTCCAACATCGACCTACAACAAATTAGAAATATTAGAGAAATCTTAGAAGAAATAAAATAATTAAAATAGAAAATCCCCTTCTC
>CAYUJY010000126.1:0-5795 GCA_964445145.1 uncultured Peptoniphilaceae bacterium
ACCCAGTGCCACGCCAAATACAGAACGCAATTCGGTAAAAGCTTCCGTAACGCTAGTACCAGTGCTTAAACTCCCTAAATCTACAATTCCCATAGGTATACCAATCAATGTGGTAAGTACAATTCCTAAAAGTATTGCTCCTTTTACATTTTTTACAAGAAGCACAATTGTTATAAGTAGTCCTATTAACGCCAAGTACACACCTGGATTGTTGAACTTAACCAGTTCTGGAACTATTCCCGCATCAGAAATTACCGTTCCACTATCCAAAATAATATATCTTCCTGGATCTGACAAAAATTGTAATAAGCCTGCGTTTTTAATACCGATATAGCCAATGAAAATTCCGATACCACCTGAGATTGCATTTTGTAATGTGGTTGGTATTGATTTTATCATAGCTTTTCTGATACTTGTTACGGTTATTAAAATATTAAATATACCGCATAGAAATACCATCGCCAATGCTTGTTGCCATGTGAACCCAAGTCCAAATACAACGGTGTAAACGAAAAATGCATTTAAACCCATACCTGGTGCCTGAGCATATGGTACATTGGCAAAAAGACCCATTACCAAAGTTCCAATCACAGATGCAATTATGGTAGCTAAATAAACTGCTCCATAGGGAACGCCTGCTTGGGATAACATTGCTGGATTTACAAAAATAATATAACTCATAGCAAAAAAAGTAGTTAAACCCGCAAAGAATTCCGTTGATACGTTCGTACCATTTTCTTTTAATTTAAAAAAGTTTTCCAATTCCTTCTCCTTCTCTTCATATCAATAAACTTACCTAAAAAATTATACACCAATCATTCCCATTGTTAAAGCTGAAATTACTAAAAAAATTATCTCAGTTTTATACATAATATAAATGGTTGCTACAATATCAGAAACAGTTGCATTCCTAGTATTATCACCTATCACTGGTTTTACAACGAGATTGCCCCCGTAGTAGTGGGAGCCCCCTAGCTGAATTCCCAATATACCCGCGATGGCTGCCTCTGGATATCCAGAATTTGGGCTAGAATGATTCCTCCTATCCCTCATCATAGACCAGTTATTCTAGCAGGAATGTAATTTACCACATCGTCTAGAAGCGCTGCATATCTACCAAGATTTCTATACTTAACATTCTTATAGCCAATCATAGAATCCATTGTATTTATAAATTTATATGTCAATCCACCCACAGGTCCGAACAACAAAATATAAAATAATGGCGCAATAATCCCATCAGAAGTGTTTTCAGATACGGTTTCCACAGTGGCTTTAACAATCTCTTCCTCGTCCAACGGCTCCGTATCTCTACCAACGATAAAGCGAAGTTGGTTCCTTGCTGCTTGTAAGGATGTGTTTAAGGCTTTTCTAACCTTTATAGCCTCGTAATGTAACATTCTTGCGGATATGCAAAAGTAATAAGTAATGACTGTAATAACAGTGTTTATAGTTCCTTCTGTCCTTGCTAACAAAAAGTACATTGGAAATATAGCTAAGCAAACATTAATAATAACCATAATAAGCCCGGCTAGCCTAAGCCCCGAGCTACTTTTGAAAATCAATCGTAATAATTTTTCCTCAATATTTATTATTATTCCCATTAACTTTACGGGATGTGGAAAGAAATATGGGTCACCCAAAATCCAATCCAGCACGACAGCAACCACGACTAAAATCACAGTCCCATTTCCCTCATTAAGTATTCCATATCCAAAGCATTTTCCACATCTCTGGCTAGTTTCTCAATTTCTAAATCTATATCCTCATCGGATACCAGTTTTATTTTTTCCATGTTTCCATCTACTAGAGAATCTTCATCTTCTAAATTGTAATGACCGTATGGGATAACTCCAATTACAGGTATTCCGGTCAAATCTTCAATCATCTTAAGACCCGGCGTTAATAACTCTACATCACCACGAAATTTATTTATTACAATTCCAATTACTCTTTTTCTATCTTCATCGGGTAGAAGCATTATCGTCCCATAAATGGCTGCAAATACCCCACCGCGGTCTATATCTCCCACAAGAATTGCTTTGGAATCGGCCAGTCGCGCCATACCTGTATTCACAATATCATTTTCTGTGAGATTTATTTCAGCAGGACTACCCGCACCTTCAATTACCACAATATCTACTTTCGATTTTAATGTATCAAAAATATTTTTTATCTCTGGAGCTATATCCCTCTTATATTTAAAATACTCCTTAGCGCTCATATCTCCTATGGATTCACCCAGATAAAAAACCTCTGACCCCACATTGGATTTTGGTTTCAACAACAAGGGATTCATATACTCATTGGGTTCTATCCTAGCAGCTTTTGCTTGTAATGCTTGGGCTGAGGATATGACCTTATTATTACCAGTAAGTGAGTAAATACTACTCATATTTTGACTCTTAAAGGGTGCAACACTATGTCCCCGATTTGAAAATATTCTACAAAGTGCTGTGCAGGTCAAACTCTTGCCTGCTGAAGAAGTCGTTCCATAAACCATAATTTTTCCCATAAAATTCTCCTTAAAGTAAAATTTTAGCAGAAAAATTAATAATCTTCAATTCTTAAGCGGTTTAATAGCAGAAAATGCGATGGAAAATTCCATCGCATTTAAGAATATTACTGTCCTAGTTCTATTGTGATTCTTTCTATCTCATCTACGATACCTGAAAGATAATCTATAGTATCTAAAAGTGGTTTGTCAGTGGTAATATCCACACCTGCCATTTGTGCAAGCTCTGTAAACTCTTTAGTTCCACCAGTTTTTAAAACTTCTATCCACTCATCTACAGCAACTTGTCCCTCATTGATAATTCTTTGTGCAACTTGAGTTCCTATTGTAAGTCCAGCACTGTAGGTATATGGATACAAACCGATGTAATAATGAATTTGTCTCATCCAAGTTAATTCAGCGCCCTCGGTTAATTCCACGTCATCGCCCCAGAAAGCTTTTAGTGTATTAATAAATAATTCATTTAATACATTTGCATTAATAGGTTGCTCCTCATCCACTAACTTATATACTTCCCTTTGGAAATGTGCTTCCAATAGATGAGTAACGAAGTTATGGTAATATGTTCTGCTAATCATTGCAGATCTTACAAATCTGTTAAATTCAGGTTCGTCCTTCCAGCCCATCATTTCATTTGCAATTAACAGCTCGTTTATTGTTGAAGGAGCTTCAATGAAATACATACTAGTTCTCATACTAGATAGCGCTTGTCGTTGATTTGCAAACATTCCGTGTCCCGCATGACCTAATTCATGTCCCAATACAATCAAATCCTCAAGGTCATCAGTCCATGAATTTAACACGTATGGATGTAGGTCATAAACAGTCCTACAAAATGCTCCATTTGCCTTGCCGTCATTAACTGGGAAATCAATCCATCTTTCATCGAAGGCACGCCTTACCATCTCCTGGTATTCAGGACCCATAACTGCCAGTCCTTGTATAAGTTTCGGTTTTGCATCTTCTACGCTTAATTCTTCCTTAAAGGTAGGATCAAGTGCAATCTTTAAATCTGCATAGGTTAATTTGTCTAATTTGTTTACTCTCTTAACAAGTGAAGCAAATTTTCTGATTACTGGAGAAAACTTTTCCATAATAATATCGATTTGCCTATTATACAACTCTCTGTTGGAGTCTTGGTCATTCAATAGGTAATCAATAACTGACTCATAACCCCTAAGTTTTGAAATTTTCTTTTCAATGGTCAAGTGTTCTGCATATACGGCAGCCATAGTGTGTTGATACTTTGCCAGCTGTTTACTAAAGGATTCAAATGCAGCTCTTCTTATACTTGTATCAGAAAGCTTTTCGTAGTAGTTTTCAAACAAAACCAAACTTAGAGGATACTCTACTCCATCCACTGTAAACGGCTCAAACTGTAAGTCCGCATGTTTTGCTGAAGTGTAGCTGTTAGCTGGACCTTCAAATACTGGTTCCAATTCACTCAATACATTTTCGATTTCTCGACCTAAATAAGTTTTCTTGGCTTTCTTAATTTTTTTAATAAAACTTTTATTTCTATCTGATAGTGACTCTATCTCTTCAAGTAGACTATCTTCTTTTTCCACCAACTCGTTTTTAATAAAGCTTAGTTGTGAAACCGTATCTCCAGATATGGTCGATGCTACACCAAACATTTTTTGGTATGATGGATTGTGTCTTTCTACATTTATTAATAGTTGTGGATAAGCTAATATTCTATTGCTGAAAATTAAAAAATCTTCGTACTCACCTATCATCTCATCGATAACTTCTACTGTGTTTAATTTGTCCTTGTACTTATTTACAAAGTTTTCCCTACTCTTTTTAATTTCTTCTACTCCTTTGAAGAAATCTTCTTCGCCTGAGCATAAACTACTTAGGTCCCAGGTATATTTTTCTTCTACCTCTGATCTTTTTAAACTTTTCAACTCTGTCTCTCCTCCATTTATTAACATTATGTAAAATACTATACCCTTAATTTGCAGGAAATTCAAATAAAAAAGCATGATATTTCTACCACGCTAATAGTTTTCTTGAATATAAAACCGGCCATCAATGGAAAACGTCGATTCAAATTCAAAATGCTTGCTATCAGATATTATCTCAGTGTAAACCGAATTATCTTCTTCTTGTAGTATTGATGTGACATATTTGGTAATGGTATTCTTTCCAATTTCACCAAAGGCACCTATGAAAACACTTCTATTACTTTCCCAAATTAATGTTATTTTCCCACTCAGGCTTTCCGCGTCGGTTTCTAAATACGCCCCCATTATACTATCTATATCTTTCATTACTCCTTCTGGATAAAAATTAATAGATGCATAAATTATCGGACTAATTTTATGCTCGCCGACGATTTTTTCGTTCATCCGTACTTTAATAAACTTTTTCTCAGCCATCTTATCCTGGTCGATAAAATTTTTTATACGAACATTATTTATTGCCATGTCGTCTCGTTTTTTTTATAGTCATGGACTTCCTTTGGTATGCCATCTGAGCGAAGTTCACTTATATCAATCGCAGAGATTATGCTTTTTGGCGCCTCAACTACTCTATCAGAAGATTTTCCATCCACCTTAATATTCGCTAGGACTAACAAAATTGCCAAAATCTAAACTATAAGTAATGCTTTTTTATCCCTATGCATACTACCACCTATAACTCATCTAAAGAACCTATCCTATATCCCCTATCTCTAATGTTGTCTATTAGATTTCCCAGTATGTCCGTGTTGGTTTTTGAAACAGTGTGGAGTAACAAGACCGAGCCTGGATGAATTTGTCCCATAATTTTATCCATGGCTTCCTTTTCTGTAGGTTGCTTATCTGTCTCCCAATCCCTATATGCGAAGCTCCAAAATACTGGTCTATATCCCAAGTCTTTTATAACTGCTAGGGTTCTCTCGCTATATATACCCTCAGGTGGTCTCATAAAGCTTGAAATATCTGTTCCAATTAATTCCTTGTACATCTTCTCCAAAGAAATTAAATCTTCCTTTAAAACATCTACACCACTTGCAACTGCTTTAACTTCATTTTTATGCTTATTGGAGTGATTTCCAATTATATGACCTTCATTGTACATCCTCTTTACTAAGTTTGGATGGCTTTTAATAAAGTCACCCGTTACAAAAAATGTAATTTTAACATTTTTCTCAAGGGCTGTGTCTAATATTTTGGTCGTATTATCCTTATACTCGTAGCCACAATCCATAGTTAGATATATCACTTTTTCGTCGGTTTGTTTTTGCCACGCTCCATTATATTTTGACATTAAATCCTTCGGTTTTGTATCT
>CAYUJY010000127.1:0-5631 GCA_964445145.1 uncultured Peptoniphilaceae bacterium
CAATTTATTAACGTATACATTAACCATTGAGGCTGCACTACCTATTTTTCTAGCTATTTCATGTTGTGATGTATTAGGACTTTTCTCAATATGTTCTAATAATAATAGCTCTTTATATTCTGATGTTGGACTAAAAAACTTCATATCTTTTCTCTCCTTATCCTTCGTTCATAATTCGAACAACATTATTATAACATCATTGCCTAAAATTATAAATACATATTCAATATTTTTGTAGTTATTCTATGATAATGTCATATTTTGTCTAGTTTTATTCCTGGATAGAATCTTTGAAGTGGACAGGATAAAAATAAAGCAAGAATTAAGCAGAAATAATCTGTCTAAGTCTTGCTTTGTTTTAATGATTTTAATTGTAATAATTAACTAACTCAAATTTTTAGAACATTCAATAAGTTATTAACTTAGGTGACAGGCTTGGTTCCTTTTCACTAATTTATTAAGTTAAGTGAAATGGGGTATTTTCCTGCCCTCTGTCTTGCGTCTTACTTAATCTGCCGTTGCAGTTGCTGTAATCATTTCTGCATAGGTAAATGCACCACTAGGAAATAATGGACCTACTTTAGCTATACCCGTAACTTTTGCATTCGGAGCATCCCAAGTATATGTTGCACCTTTTGGTTTATTATTATAATCTGTAGCAAAATCAGTTATCCCTAATGCCGTATAAATATCTCCTACTGCTACGTTTGCAATAAGAATATTCTTTTCAGCAGCCACTATTTCAGCAGCTTTTTGTATACTAGATACAGTTGCCATAGCTCCTTTTTCATTTGCAGACCCTTGTACTCCTGAAAACTTTGGTATTGCCAAAGCTGCTAAAATACCTAAAATCGCAATTACTACAACTAATTCAATAAGGGTGAACCCACCCGAAGCCGTAATAAAAACCTGGGAGTGCATTTTTGGCGATTTCAATTAAGTTATTGATTATCTCAACATTTTTGATTTCCTTGGGTAATGCATACAAAAAATCAAATATTGCTGCAATAAATGTAAATAGCGTTGTCCAAACATATATTTCCTTCTGTATTCCTATAAATGGTACCAAAAAAGAAATTAATATTAGGGTGATTGCCAACGGATATAGAAACATTAATACTGGTATGGATAGCTGAATTATGGTATTTAATCCAAAGTTTGCAATAATTAATGATGTAAGTGTAAATATTATTGCTGCTCTATTATATGGAAGAGCTTTTGGAAACATCTTGCTAAACATCTGGGCACAAGATGTAATTAAACCAATTGCAGTTTTTAAACATGCCACTGTTACTATGCCTGCCAATAGCATCTTTCCGCCTAGCTTGAAATAATGATTGCTCACCATAGTTAGTATTTCTCCACCGTTACTACCGTAGGGTATGCTGCCAGGGCTACTAGCTCCCATATAAGCCAATAAAGTATATACTATGCTCATGCCTATTAGACATACAATTCCTGATTTGAAGGTTTCAATAGCTTTTCTTTTTGGGTTGACTATCCCTAGCCGTTCAATATTTGAAATTATAACTATTGCAAATGCAAGGGACGCTAATGCATCCATGGTTTGGTATCCGTCTATCAAGCCTTGGAAAAATGGTTTCTCAATATAGGCACCTTGTGCAGGAAAATTACTTGGATTTCCCATGGGTTTTACAAGAGTCATTATTATCAAAATGGATAGTAAGGCTAAAAATAACGGCGTCAAATATCTACCCACCCAATCTAGTATTTTCCCTGGACGTAGGGAAAAGTATAAGGTTATGGCGAAAAAAATTATTGAAAAAATTAATAGACCTAATTTTAAATCTGATTGATTTATAAATGGATTCAACCCCACCTCAAATGCTACTGTAGCAGTACGTGGGATTGCAAATAACGGCCCGATGGTCAAATACAAGGCGCAAGTGAAAAATGTAGAATACATTTTACTCACCGGTTTTGCCATCTCATATAAACTTTCATTTTCAGATAACGCACTGGAAATTACACCAAGTAATGGCAAGCCCACACCAGTTAATAGAAATCCCATAGTAGCAGAAAATCCATTAACACCTGCCATCTGCCCCATAAGTACTGGAAATATCAAATTCCCTGCTCCAAAAAATAATCCGAATAGCAGTGCTCCGACTAATAAATTCTCTTTAAAATTCAATCTTTCTTTCATTGGTACTCCTAAAGTTTATGGTATGAATTACTGTTTACTATTCTAACAAATTGTAGCAACTATTACTATGCATCAAACATAATTCGTTTTATGATGGTTTAGAAAACTTTATTAAGCAATATATATATTTTTTTTGCATAAAAATAGCGACAGGGCAATCCCATCGCTATCTTTCTATTTTACCTTAGACTTTACAACTTCGTAGCCTACCTTAGTAATTGCTCCTTCAATTTGCTCGATTGATACTTTTTCGTCGTCGAAGTCCAACTTTGCCTTGCTTGTATTAAAGGATACAGAAATACTGTCCTTATCTACACCATCAAGAGTTTTTAATGCGCCTTCAATTTTCAACATGCATGATGGACACGTCAATGTTTCTAATTGTATGTTAGCAGATTTCATATATATATATCCTCCTATAACTTCTAATTTATACTTACCCAATTTACTTTAATTTATATCCTAATAGCCTCATACCGTTTAGTATAACCACCAGTATACTCGCTTCGTGTACTAGCATCCCTATTGACATACTCACCCATTCGCTAAAGAGCACCCCAGCTAATAGTACCAAAACTACTCCAATTGCAATAATAATATTTTGCATCATATTGTTTGCAGTTGCTTTGACTAAACCCAATGCATGGGGCAATTTGCTGAAATCAGAATTCATTAGTACAACATCCGAAGTCTCAATAGCTACATCCGTGCCGCCACCCATGGCTATTCCAATGTTTGCCAAGGCTAAAGATGGGCTATCGTTAACTCCATCACCAACAAATGCAACGATTTGTCCTTCTTCAATCAGCTTTTTCACATAAGCTGATTTGTCCTCTGGCAACATATTTCCATATGCTTTTGTCAGTCCCAAAGATGCGCTTACCACATCCACGGTTCCTTGATTATCACCGGATAACATAACGAGATTCTTTACGCCCAAACGCTTAAGTCTTTGAAGGTCTTCTTTCACACCAGGTCTAATCTGATCCCTTACACCCATTAGAATTTTTAATTCACCATCAACTGCTGTTAAAACTAAAGAGTTTCCTTCCCGTTCAAATCTTTCTATATCGCTCATTGCCTTACTATCGATAAAAACATTTTCTCGCTCCATAAGAGCCACATTTCCAACTGCAATTTTGTGTTCATTCACAGTTGCTAGAATTCCGCCACCTTTAATTACTTCGGTGTTCTCTACGGGAGAAATTGTTGTTGCACCAATTTTTTCAATCACAGCTTTGGCAAGGGGATGATCGGATTCTCTCTCCACACTAGCTAAGTAACCCATGGCGGTATCAATTTCGTCACCATAATACTCTACATCCGCAACTGAAGGATTTCCAATAGTTAGTGTACCAGTCTTGTCAAAAACCATAGTATCCAGACGACTAAAATCCCTTATTACTTCACTGCCCTTAAGGAGTATTCCATGTCGTGCTCCGTTTCCTATCCCAGCGACATTCGATACAGGAACGCCGATTACAAGTGCTCCAGGACACCCTAGGACCAAAATAGTTATAGCTAGTTCCACGTTTTTGGTAATTAGCCACACAATAAATGCTATCACCAACACTGCAGGTGTATAGTATTTTGCAAATCTATCTATAAATCGTTCTGCTTCAGATTTAGATTCTTGCGCCTCTTCGACTAGTTCTATAATTCTACCAAAAGTGGTATCCTCTCCTACTCTATCGGCGACAATTTGAATAGTTCCATTATCTAAAATAGTTCCTGCAAATACGTTGGAACCTTTTTCCTTGGAAACGGGTATGGATTCTCCAGTAATACTTGCTTCATTAATGCTTCCCTCGCCTATTAATACTGTCCCATCCACCGGTACCTTAGCTCCGGTTTTTACCAATAGCACATCCCCAACGTCCACATCGTCTACTTCAACTTCTTCAAACTCTCCATCTTCCATTTGTTTAAGAGCACTCTCAGGGGCCATCTCAGTTAGTTCTTTTATTGCAGAGCGGGTTTTATTAAGCGTACGTTGCTCTAAATAAGCCCCGAATAGAAATAGAAAAGTTACTATGGCTGATTCTTCAAAGTTTCTAATTATAAAAGCACCCAATACGGCAATGGTCACCAATAAATCTATGCTCACTACTTTGACCATAAGCGCTGAAATTGCTTGTATAGCAATGGGCAGAGCACCTATTATAGATGCTATTATCAGTAGTATTTCGAATATCACCATATTCGATGTTGTCCACTTCGTGATAAAAGCAAGGGATATTAATATACCACTGAGCAATGTGATAAGATTTTTATTTTTTAGTATTGTTCTTTGCATATTATACCCTCTTTCTATTACACATTATGCGTGATAAACTTTGTCCATTTCACCTAACATTTGATAAACTGCTTCATATGTCTCACAGGTATCTCCAGGCACATCATAGTTCGAAGTAATCTCTCTCAATTTTACAAATTCTTCATCATAATTCTCTTCGTTATTTTTTAGCTTCTCTACCATTGTATCATATACGGATTTTACATCATGAAACTCAGGATGTGTTCCCCCATGTACCCTAGCCACAACTGGCACATAAAGTTCCAAATTCTTTAAATTCTTCTCAAATAAATTTTTAAATTCTGTCATTGTAAATACCTCCATTTTATAGTATATGTACATTATATTAATTATTATCAAAAATTTCTGTGACTTAAGTTACAAAATTTAGTTTATTTAAAAAAGATGGTTTAAGGACAATGCCTAAACCATCTTTGTTATTAAAACTTCGTTAACAATATGAAATTCAGAATAAATAATAGTGTTGAAACAACCAGAATTGGATGGAGGTCCTTAGCCTTTCCTGTAGCTATCTTTATTATGCAATAGGTGATAAAACCTGCTGCAATACCGTAGGAGATAGAGTATGCTAATCCCATAAATACGCTAGAGAAAAATGCAGGTATGGCAACTTCTAGATTTGTCCATTCGATTTCAGCAAAGTTTGCACACATCATTACACCTACCAAAATCAAGGCTGGTGCAGTTGCCTGTGCTGGTACTAAACCTGAAACAGGTGCTAGGAATATGGATAGGATAAAGAAGATTGATGTAACCACACTTGTGAGTCCCGTCCTTCCACCAGCGCCAATTCCTGCTGCACTTTCCACATAGGTGGTCGTATTAGAAGTTCCAAATAATGCTCCAATGCTCGTAGCTATGGCATCTGCAAAAAGTGCTCTGTCCATCTTTGATTTAAATCCAGACGATGTCTCCATAGTTCTTTCATCTTCTTCAGAAAATATTCCACTTCTTCTTCCAGTTCCTATAAATGTTCCTATTGTGTCGAATATATCTGAAAGACTAAATGCGAAAATGGTCATCAATACAAGTGGAATTTTATTAGGGTCATTAAAGAGTGATAACATACCTTCAGAACCTCACCACCATCCCACACACCTCAATAACCCTACATCTTCCTCCACCATCCACCCTAAAAAATACACAT
>CAYUJY010000128.1:0-5476 GCA_964445145.1 uncultured Peptoniphilaceae bacterium
TCCGTCATATTTTGAACTGATTAAGTTCAGTCCATTCGGTAATGTTGCACCCCAAACCTTTATCGTGCCCTCATCAGTTAGAATAACTGAATATAGGTCACCTGCACCGATTTTCGCGATACCTTCCTTATCCGTTATTGTTTTCAGCATGGAAGGAATTGTGGTTTGTTGGAAGTTGTCCTCACCCCAACCTAAGATTTGGTCGTCTTTAGTTAGTACCAAAACGTGGTTATCCCCTGCAGCCACTTGGTCGAAATTCCCTTGGAGCTCTATCACTTCTTGTGGCATAGGTTTATTTTTGGCAATATCATGCCCCCAGGTATAGACATTCCCCGCTTCGGAAACCCCTATGGAAAAGGACGTACCTACGGAAATTTGCTTTATTCCCTCGTCTATCATCTTGCTCGGCACATCCATATATCCCGACCCTGGAGAAATGTTTTTCATTACCCCCTGCACATAGTATGCATCGTACTTCAAAAACATGGATCCAACGAATACCACCAATGCGATTGCTATAAATCCTATTAGCCCTATCATTCCGAGCTTGTTGTGTAAAAAGCTCTTAAACGCCATTTTGGACGGAGAGGTTATGGCCTCCTCCTCCAGTAGCTTATTGTGCTGTCTCTCACCCAAGGAATTTTTTTGATCCTCCGGAGTATGTTCCTCTATTTCGGCGGCTAATTTGTCCTCATCAACTTTAATATCTTTGTCCATTTAGCACCTCCTACTCCAGACGAACTCTTGGGTCTACCAGTGAATATCCAATATCCATCAGCAGATTTCCCAAAACGGTTAAAATTGCGTACATCATGTTGAGCGCCATAATTACGTTGTAATCATGCGCCAATATGGAATCGATGAAGTATTTTCCGATTCCGTTATATGCGAATAGTTGTTCAGTTATAGGTGCACCGCTGAACAACCCGATTATATTCCAAGCTGCAACAGTGACAACGGGAATCAATGCATTCCTGAAGGCATGCTGATAGACGACCTTCTTTTCGCTCAGTCCCTTAGCCCTCGCTGTTCTGACATAATCCTGACTGAGTGCATCTATCATGGCATTACGCACATATCTCGACGTACTCGCAAGGGAGCCTACAGTAAGTGTCACTGTAGGTAGTATTAAATATTTAATCCAAGTTAGAATATCATTATTGATAGGCATCATTCCCGGCGGTAACCATTCCAAATTTATAGCGAACACAAATATGAGTAGCATCCCCATAAAAAATGTAGGAAGGGATATTCCAGCCAATGAGAAAACCTGCCAGAATTTATCATAGAAGCTGCCCCGCCTGACGGCAGATTTTATTCCTATTACAAGTGATAGATAAAATGAAATAATAGTGGCTCCGAGATTTAATATAAAGGTGTTTAAAAGCGGTTGAGCCAAAACATCCTTCACCGGTCTCGCAAATTTAGTGGACTCTCCGAGCTCGCCACTGAGCACGCGTCCGACCCAGCCGAAATATCTCTCGTGCAGAGGTCCGTTTAAATTGAATTTTTCTTCCAGAACTCTTTTAACTTCTTCTCGTTGTCGCGCGTTTTGTATGTTTGTTGGCATCAACAAATCGATTGCATCCCCCGGCATTGCTTCATTCATTCCGAATAGGACAATAGAAATTATTAGAATTACGGGTATTAGATTTATGAATCTTTTAATTATATATTTAAGCATAATTAATCCGTTATCCTCAAAGGATAATACTCCTTTCATGGCAAAAATAATTGACTAACCCGACATTTCATTTAGCTAGTCAATGATTAATGCACTTAATCTTCCCATAAAAATAAGGGAGAGAGCATAGCTCTGCTCCCCTACAAATTTTTATTGAGCAAGTGATAAATCACAAATTATATCCGACCAGTCGTGCATTGGCGTCGTATGAACACCTTGTACTCTGTTTGTGAAAACGTCGTAATATTCATTTGCATATAGAGGTACAGCCGGCATGTTTTCGTTATACCATAGTTGGAATGCTAACCATCCGTCTAACCAAGCTTCCTTGTTGTCAGGAGTTACATTTCTCATAGTTTCCAATATCTTATCTAACTCAGGGTCATTAACTCTTTGTCTGTTGTCGCCTGTGCCGATTTGTGAAGAGTGATATGCGTAATAAGGATCGTTCGGAATAGCAAATCCGTTACCCATATTGAATACTGTAGGAGCTTCCTTGTCGTTCACATTAGGAGAGTAATAGTGGTTAAGCATAGTAGCAAAGTCTACCGGCTTAAAGATATATTGCATTCCCGCTAATTTAGCATTGTCAGGTAATTGCGCTGAGATAAGCTCAGAAACGTTAAGCTCTGCAGTACCTTCGTGAATTACAGTAAGTGCATTACCTTCAGCATCATGTCTCCAGTAGTTGAAAGTATCTTTGTTACCATTGTATTGCTCTTCAGCCTTTGCTGGATCCCATGGAGTAGTTCCATCTGCTTCATATAGGTATGGAGTTGTATCCAGTGCTGCATTAGCCATATCGGCATTCTTAGTGTAGTTAATTGCCTTTTCGTTGAATTCAGCACCCTTGTCGAGATATTCGAATTGGTTAACGCCGAATGCTCCGTTTACAACTGTTCCGTATCCACCTGCGATAGTTTGAACGAATTCATTTCTATCAAGTGAGTACGCCATAGCTTGTCTAACACCCTTGTGTTGAGTAGCTCCAAGATCAGTAAGAATCGGCATTAACCCGTATCCGTTTCTTGGGAAGCTGTTTGTAGTTACCTTGTCAGCATTTGCCTTAGCCTTGTCTATCTTCGCACCCTCGATAGTTCCAGGTACGTAGTCTATAGTTCCAGCTATTACTAAATCTACATCAAGCTTAGAGTTAGTTGTTTGAACTACTACGTTCTTAATAACAGGCTTTTTACCTTCAGCATTTCCAACGAATTTGTCGTTAATTGTAACCTTTGCCATTCCGTTTCCGAATTCTACGAACTTATAAGGTCCAGAGGTAACGTCAGGTTTAAATCTGTAGTTGTATGCGATGTCGTTAGCAGCAGTTGTCATCAAAGTTGCCTTTGGCGACATTTCGATGCTTCCGTCTTCATAGCCCGCAAGTGTTTTCTTTTCATCTTCAACATCTGATAGAAGTCCAAGCATGTAAGCATAGTCAGAATCTATCTTTTCTCCAGCGAAATCAGTAGCCTTTTCAGCCTCTAATTTTGCATTGTAATCTTCTTGAGTTAATGCTTCATAAGCCTTTAGACCTTCAGCATTAAATTGTGGATATTTATCAGCAGCATCTGTGTATGATTTAAGCTCTGAGTCATAAAGCTCTTGCTTTTCATCTACGATTGCCTTTTGTCCTTCGATAAGTGCAGCCTTGTCAGCATCAGTTATTTCATAACCTTCCTTTACTACAAGTGCTGAACCTACTACATCCATGTTAGGTGCATATCTGTGTAGCGGTCTAGGAGAAACTGATATTAGAGTAGTTTCATAGAAATACGGCACCTTATCAGCCTTTAGTGTTTGTTCGAAAGTGTATTCGTCAACTAGCTTTATTCCTGTTAGCTCCTGTGAAGTACCTTCGTGGAATTCGTCGAATCCAACGTAGTCTTCAGCTGCAGTTGCATTTGTAGCACCTGTAATCATCCATTCAGGAGACGCTAACCATAAAACTGAGAATACATAATCCTTTGCAGTTATTGGAGTTCCGTCATTCCATACTAAGCCTTCATTAATCTTTGTAGTGAATGTTTTAGTTCCGTCAGCATTTTCAACAGAAGTAATTTCACCGTTAACTACTGTAGGGTTCACGTGGAATTCGCCCGCTTCGTCATAATAAGTCGTAGCATATCCTAAGTCTCCATCATAGTTACCGATAAGTCTCTTAATCCATACGTCATAAGTAGAGTTGCCGAAGCCGTTGATGTAGGAGCCGTTAAGCTCGGATCCTGAAACTACTAAGGTTTCACTATCTGCAAATTTTGTAACTTCCGGTTCCTCAGTGGTAGCCGGTTCTGTAGTAGCAGTTTCAGTGGTTTCGGTTGTTTCAGCCGGTTTAGTTTCCGCTGGTTTCGTTCCACCACAAGCCGCTAATATTGTTGTCATTACCATCACAAATGCCAGTAATAACACAATACGTTTGTTCTTCATTTTGTTTTTCCTCCTTTAAAATAGGGTTACCCCAACAAAAATGTAGACTTTCGCCTTACATAATTTTACAGAATTATTACAATTAATTCAACTACAAATAATATCACAATATAGTTTGAATAGTCTATCATTTATCAACTTTTATGATAAACTATTCTAAAATCAGTAATTGCAATCATTCAAATTGTTATTTCATTTTCTTTGTCCTAAAATAACACATAAAACTCATTTTATATATTTTGTTATTTTAGTTTTTAACTCGTCAATATTTAGTTCAACGTTTTCCTTTTCTCTCCTTGTAGAAAATTCAACAATATTTTCTCCAGCCATTTTACCTATATTAACCCTAAGTGGAATTCCAATTAAATCCCTATCCTTAAACTTCACGCCAGGTCTTTCTTTTCTATCATCTAATAGCACTTCATAACCTTCCTCTTGAAGTTCAAAATAAAGTCTCTCAGCCAGCTCGTTTTGGACTTCATCCTTCGTGTTCATCACCGTAAGGATTATTTGGTACGGAGCGACACTCATAGGCCATATTATTCCATCTTCGTCGTGGTGCTGCTCGATAATAGCTGCCATGGAACGAGATACTCCCACGCCGTAGGAACCCATGTAAATTATTTGTTCCTTACCATTTTCATCAAGGTATGTTGCACCAATGGCATCGGCATATTTCGTGCCCAATTGGAAAATATTTCCTACTTCTATACCTCTTTCCAGGTGTAGAACTCCGTCTGATTCTGGGTCCTTGTCCCCTTCCTCAACCATCAACAAGTCCTCTACCACTATTCCTTCAAAATCCCTACCATAATTTACATTCTTAATATGATAGTCAGTTTTATTGGAACCTACTATTAGGTTTTTTTGACGTGTTAATCTTTCATCTACAAACAATCGGTACTTACCATTTAAGCCAATTGGTCCAGAAAATCCAGCATCTGCTCCCGTCAATTCCATGATGTCTTCGTCTGATGCTATTTCAATATCGAAATCACTAACTCCTGCAGCATTAAACAATTTGGTTTCGTTTAGTTGTCTGTGTCCAGGAACTAACGCTAAAATAAATTCTCCGCTTGCGTGTCTATAGATTACAATTTTTGCAAAACTCTTGCTATCCATTTCTAAAAACGTGGTAAGTTCTTCAATTGTCTTAATGCCTGGTGTATGAACTTCTTCCATATCCAAAATTTCAGAACTTTCGTCTACTTCAATTATAACTTTTGCCTTTTCATCCGTGGCTGCATAGCTACTGGTGTTTGAATATGCTATAATACCCTCACCCACTGGACTTATCGCCATAAATTCATGGGACGCATTCCCACCCATGGCACCGCTATCGCCTTGTACAATACGATAGGTAAT